>NZ_JBFODN010000281.1:0-35833 GCF_040908345.1 Aeromonas sp. R3-1 | reverse complement strand
ACCAGACATTGAAAATCAAAAATTGTTTTTGATGTTCGATGCTGTGAGTGCCCACACAGATTGCTTGATTCAAATTGTTAAAGAGCGTCACGCTTATCGCGCTGAGGAGGCGCATATTACGCTTCTCACTTCGAAAGTCAAGCGATTGTTTTCGCTTTTTTTTCGGCACCCACTTCGCTAGGAAGCTGGCTCATCAGTCCGGCGTGTTCCGCCGTGCTGGTAGGGGCGCATTATAGGGAGCCGCGCCGGGATGACAAGGGCTTTTTGCAAAAATGCGTTCGTTTGCTGAAAAAGCGAACTAAACGCTCCAAAACAACCCCTTGGCATCTCTCTTACGCCGCTTTTTTGCTCAATTCTTCGCTTTGTGTCCGGATATAGTTGACCCAGCTGGTTGCCTTCTGCTGCCAGTTATCCTGCTGCTGCAGCTCTCGGGCCAGTTCCAGCGCCTGGGCATACTGCTCCTTATTAAGGTGTGCCTGCACCAGCAACGCTTTGGCGCGATTGCCTTGCTCGCCTTTTACCGACTTGATGGCGGCGAGCTGGGTCATGGCAGCATCAGTCTTGCCCTGTTGCAGCAGCAGTTCGGCGGCGCGCATGGCGCCTTTGGGCTGACCGTGCTGGTTGGCGAGCAGCTGCCAGCTATCGACCGCTTGTGACCACTCCCGGGCACCTTCCCACAATTGGGCAAGCAGTTGGCGGTTTTCAGCACTTTGCTTCATCTGTCCCTTGGCCATGGCCGCTTCCAGCAGACGGGCACCACGATAAGGCAGCCCTTGCCAGGCATAGAGACGGATCAGCTGATTGCGGGCTGACGCGTCATCCATCAGTTTTCTGTCGATAGCTGTTTGCAACAGAGCCAACGCCTGATCGCCACGTTTGGCGGAGAGGTTGAGCGATACCGCCTGTTGCCACCATTTGCTCTCTTTGGGTTCGTGGCTGATCAACTCGGCCGCCTGATCGGCAGCCACGCCATAACGTTGCTGAGCGGTGAGGGCGGAGAGACGAATGATGGCGGCCTGCTTCTGCCAACCCTTCTTCAACAACTGTTCGCTCTGGCTGGCAGCGTCACCGTACTGTTTGTTGTGGTAATAGAGGCCGGCCAGACGCAGGCGCAGCCCATCGTCTTGTTTGAGTGCCAGTGCCGCCTTGTAGCTGGCGATGGCGCCAGACCAGTTGGATTGCTGGGCCTGAATATCGCCGCGCAGTCGCAACAGCTGGAGCTGTTGCTGCTCGGGCCACTCTTTATAGGCAAGAGCCTGTTCGACATAACGGCTCGCCTGGGCGGTCTGTTGCAGATTGGCCGCCAGCGAGGCTTGCAACTGCGCCAGCCAGGCACGCTCGGCATCGCTATTTGGCTTGAGGCCGGACGCCTTGCTCTGGGCTTGTTGCCACTGACCGGACTGATAGAGCTTCATCACGGGTTCAAGCTGACGGGAGAAGTGAGGGCTGACCTCCATCGCCAGACAGGCTTGGCCGACCAGGGCCAGCAGACAGATCCAGATCCGCAACATAGTTATGACTCCAGTTTGAATTTGAGCGTGATGACTTGCACCAGCTTGTCGGTAGCGCCCGGTCTCGGCTGATAGCGCCACTTGTTGATCGCCTGAATGGCCGCCCGCTCGAACTGACGCTTGGGCTTGGCCTCGACCACTTCCACATCCTGCACGCCACCTTCGGCATTCACGCTAAAGCGCAGGGTGACGAATCCTTCGATCCCTGACTGCTGGGCACGATAGGGGTAGACCGGCTCGATCCGTTGCAGCGGCATCAGCATGTCACCTGCGCCGATACCCGCTCCCTGCTGCTGGCCGTGGTAGTTGCCACTCAATACCGGTGCGGTACTGGTCGCCACGCCGGGGGCATAGACCTGTACAGCGCTGAGGCTGGAGACCAGATCCAGACTCGGCTCAACGGCCGCCAAGGGGGCCGCGGCAGGCATCGGCATCGGCAGCGGTGTCGAGGCCAATGCAGCGGGAGGCTCTGGCAGAGGCTCGGGTTCCTGCGGTACCGGACGCTCGCGCACCTGCACCTCGGTCACCTCGTTCTGCATATTGATGACGATGGGCTTCTGCTCGCTCGCCACCTTTTCGCCTCGGGGCGGTTCAACCAGGGTGGCCATGAACAGCAGGATACCCAGACTGAGGGCAATCCCCAGCCCCAGGCTCATCAGCTTGTATTTCATTTTGGCGCCACCGCCACGGCGATATTGGCGATACCCGCCGCCTTGGCCTCATCCATCACCCGCACCACCTTGCCGTGGGGCACCCGCTCATCGGCCTGGATCACCAGACTGGCATCGGGCTGCTCCGCCAGCAGGCGGGCGATGGTGGCCTGTACCCGCTCCACATCGATCTGCTTGCGGTCGAGGAAGATCTGACCCTGAGCCCCAATCGCCAGCATGATGCTGGAGGATTTCTGCGCCTTGGCCTGACTGGCCTGGGGCCTGTGCACCTCGAGCCCGGCTTCGCGCACAAAGGAGGTGGTGACAATAAAGAAGATCAGCATGATGAACACGATATCCAGCATGGGGGTCATGTCGATCTGCACTTCGTCACGCTGGCGTTTGGATTGCCGTCTCATTGCATTACCTTCTCTTCTCGCAGGCCGTCCCGGGTCTTGGCCAGCGCACGCTTGGCCTGACTCTCGAGCCGACTGAGTAACAACACGCCGGAGAGCGCCACCACCATGCCCGCCATGGTGGGGATGGTAGCGCGGGAGATCCCGCCCGCCATGCTCTCCGGGTTAAAGCGGTTGGCCGCGGCCAACGCATCGAATACGCCGATCATGCCGGTCACAGTGCCCAGCAACCCCAGCATGGGACAGAGCACCACCAGGGTGCGGATGAAGATCAGATGACGGTTCAATTCCAGCTCCGCCTGTGCCAGCCAGCGACTGCGGATCGCCCGGGCGTGCCAACTGTGGCGCTCGCTGCGGGCCTGCCAGCGGCCGAGCAGCTGTTGCTGCAAGGGGCCAAAACCCAGATTGAGGTAGAGCAGCCGCTCGATCATCAAAATCCACATCAGCACCAGCAGGGCCAGAATGACCCAGAGCACCGGACCGCCACGGCCCATGAAGCTCTGCAGCTGTTGCCAGATGTCGAGCATCATGCTGCTCGCTCCATCCCGCCGTTATTGCTCTCGGCGCGCTCGGCCAGAATGCCGGCTACCTGCTGCTCCAGTACATTGGAAAGCTCGGTGAAGCGTGATTGCAGCAGGCTGTGGGCCAGGATCAGCGGAATGGCCGCAACCAGACCCTGTACCGTGGTGACCAGCGCCATGGAGATGCCGCCCGCCATGATCTTGGGATCGCCGGTGCCAAACTGGGTGATGGCCTGGAAGGTGCCGATCATCCCGGTTACGGTACCGAGCAGACCCAGCATGGGGGCGATGGCCGCGATCACCTTGACCATGCCGATACCGCGCTCCATGCGAGGAGTCTCCTGCAGGATCGCCTCATCAAGACGCAGCTCGAGGGTCTCCATGCTCAGCTCGGGGTGTTTGTCTGCCACCGTCAGCACCCGGCCGAGGGCGTTGTCGGCGTGATACTCGCCGCTCTTGAGCTGGCGGCGCACCAGAGTCAGTTCGCGGGAGAGGCTCCACAGCCGTACCGCAGCGATACCCAAACCGATGGCGGCCAACAGCACGATAATGGCGCCGACCTGACCACCTTGTTGTACCTGCTGCCAGAAGGTGGGCGCTTGCGCCAGCATCGCCAGCAGAGTGCCATGAGAAGGATCCAGCGGCAGCGCTTCCCCTTCCTGACCTTGATAAGCCGCAACGGCAGAGAGCACGCTACCGGGCAGACCCAGTACCGGGCTCAGGCCTTCGGCGGTCGGTTGCAGGAAGCCTTCGCTCCCCAGCAGGGCAAAACTGCCAACCCGGGTCAGCGACTGCTCGCTGGCAGCCCCCTGGGCATCGAGCACCTTGCCGTTGAACCGGGCAATCCGGCCAGATTCGCGGATCTCCTGCAGCAGCGTGGCGGGCAGCAGGGCGAGGGCGGCGCGATCCGGCACCTGTTTATCCTGTGCCATGGCTTTCAGCGGGGCGAGACGTTCCGGGTACTGGCCCTCGACGGCGGATTCGCTCAGCAGCTTGACCGCATCGCTGGCGCCCTGACGGGTGACCGCGAAGATCTCGTTCATATCGCCGGAGGCTTGCTCCCACTGTGCGTTAAGCTCGACCAGCTGCTTCTCGTTGCTGGCGAACTTGCCGGCCAGCTCCTTGCTCAGGCGCTGGGCCTCAGCCAGTCTGGCGCGGGCAGTGCCGAGCTCCTTGGTAACGGTCGCCAGATCTTGCTGAGCCTGCTGTTCACGAGCCTGTTCCTGCTGCTGCCACTCATCAGCGACAGCGGCATTGGCACCGCAGGAGAGGGCAATAAGGAGGGGGAACCACTTCATGGTGACTCTCATGATTGGGCCTCCTGACTGCGGCTGACAGAGAGGGGGACATTGAGCAACTGGGGAACTTTCTTGTCGGCGGCCACATCCATCGCCTCGGCGATAGGGGAGAGCCACTGGCTGTCGAGGGCTTGCCACTGCTTAGACTCGGCAGACCAGCGCCATGCCTGACTGCGATCGGCCGTCATTGCCAGCAGGGAGACCCGACCCAGCGCCAGCACATCGACCCGACGCGGAGCACCATCCAGCTCCAGCTCGGCGGAATAGCTGTCCATCCGGCTGCCGTATTCGGCTTCAATCTGATAGGCCTGCAGCAGCTGACGGAATTTCTCTGCCTCGCTAACGTCTGCACGGGCCAGGGTCGCTTTCAACTGTTCAACCCGCGCCAGCCGATCTTCCTTGCGCAGCGGGATGTCGTTTTGCACCAGCTGTTCCAGATCTGCCTGCATCTGCAACATCAGCGGAATCAAGCCCTGACGGGTCTCTTGCACCGCTTCCAGCTGCTGGCTCAATTTACCCAGCTCATTTTGCTGATCGGCCACCAGAGATTGCATGTAGCGGTTGTAGGCTTCGAGGTCGCGTAGTTGAAGCTGGGCATTTTGCAGCTCCAGTCGTGCGGCAACGGCGGCATCGGCGGCTTTTTCCACCCGCTGCTGGGAGGCTTTCCCGGCAGCTATGCTGTTCTTGAGGGCGGGAGCAACCAGCTCATCCCCGATGGCAGCAAAGTGGACTGACAGTGGCAGCAGGGCCACACCCCATAATTTGTTCATTGAAATACATCTTACTAATGATAACTATTATCATTATCTCAAATGCAGGGCGGACTGGCAACGAGAGGATTTTCTTGGCCTTTATGCACAAAAACAGGATAATTTTTAAGCACGCACGGAATAAGTGGCTCCAATAGCCACCGCACAAATATAAATAACGATAAAAAATCTTTTCGATCAGTGTGATAGAGATCGAAAAAGGAGAAAGTAATGCTCAACGATGCGATCTGGGAACATATCGACAAGTTCACCAAGGCAACAAAAACCAGCGACATCCAGCAACTGCTGGAGCGCTTCAGTCATCAAATGGGCTTCGATTACTTTCGGCTGCTGATTATTTTCCCCATCAGCATGCAAAAATCCCACGTGGCACTGTTCAACAACTGTCCGACCACCTGGTTTGACGCCTACAGCGAAAACCAGTATCTGACCCAGGATCCGGTGGTCTATCTGGGGCTAAAACAGACCCAGCCGATCTTCTGGAACAAGCTCGACTGCGATTCGCCCTGGCTGCCCAGCGCCAGCCGCGACGTGATGAACCTGGCCGCCGATTTCGGGGTACGCAATGGCGTCTCCTTTCCGCTGCACACCCCGCAGGGGGAGCACGGCATCCTCTCATTCATCACCAAGGAGAAATCCAACTCCGATCTGATGTTTGAAAATGTTCCGCTGCTGTCGTTCTGCGCCAGCTACATCTTCAACTCCGCACTGCAACTAATCAAAAGCAGACCGGATATGATGAAGTACCTGACCGAACTGTCGGATCGGGAGAAGGAGTGCCTGTTCTGGGCTAGCGAGGGCAAGACCTCCTGGGAGATCGCCACCATCCTCGGCATCAGTGAGCGGACGGTCAACTTTCACCTGACCCAGGTGACCAACAAGACCGACTCAAAGAACCGCAGTCAGGCCATCGCCAAAGGGATCACCAGCGGCATCATAGTGCCCTCCCTCGACGAGGTCACCATCACCAACCTGCGGCTGTCGTAACTCCTCAGCCGAAACAAAAAGAGCCGCAATTGCGGCTCTTTTTCATGTCAGAGAGTGACTTACTCAACGGTCACCGATTTTGCCAGGTTGCGCGGCTGGTCGACGTCAGTCCCCTTGATCAGGGCGACGTGGTAGGAGAGCAGCTGCAGCGGTACGGTATAGACGATGGGGGCGA
Organism: Aeromonas sp. R3-1; assembly: GCF_040908345.1. Classification (NCBI taxonomy): domain Bacteria; kingdom Pseudomonadati; phylum Pseudomonadota; class Gammaproteobacteria; order Aeromonadales; family Aeromonadaceae; genus Aeromonas; species Aeromonas sp. R3-1. Next base: position 29,505 of record NZ_JBFODN010000281.1, on the reverse strand, counting down.
TCACCTCTTCCACATGGTTGAGGTTCATGACCCGCATGGTCTCGTCGCTCTTGAAGCCGGTATCGGCATCGGCGAACACGTAAAGGATACCGCCACGGGCGCGCACCTCTTCCACGTTGGACTTGAGCTTCTCCAGCAGATCGTTGTTCGGCGCCACCACAATGATGGGCATTTCGGCATCGATCAGCGCCAGCGGGCCGTGCTTCAGTTCGCCAGCGGCATAGGCTTCGGCGTGGATGTAGGAGATCTCTTTGAGCTTGAGCGCCCCTTCCATGGCGATGGGGTACTGGCTGCCACGGCCGAGGAACAGGCTGTGCTGCTTGTCGGCAAACTCTTCGGCCAGGGTTTCGATATCCTTGGCCAGCGCTAGGCTCTCTTTAATACGCAGCGGCAGGGCTTGCAGCGCCTTGACCAGTTCGGCTTCGGCGGCCGCGCTCAGATGGCCACGGCAGTGACCGACCGAGGCCACCAGCATCAGCAGGCCAGCCAGCTGGGTGGTGAACGCCTTGGTGGAGGCTACGCCGATCTCGGCACCGGCACGGGTCATAAAGGCCAGATCCGATTCACGCACCAGCGAGGAGCCCGGCACGTTGCAGATAGCCAGCGAGCTCATGTAGCCGGATTCCTTGGCCAGACGCAGCGCCGCCAGGGTATCGGCAGTCTCGCCGCTCTGGGAGAGGGTCACCAGCAGGCTGTTGGGACGCACTACCGATTTGCGATAGCGGAACTCGGAGGCGATCTCTACATCGCAGGAGACGCCAGCGATCTCTTCGAACCAGTAGCGAGCTACCATGCCGGAGTGATAGGAGGTGCCGCAGGCGACGATCTGTACGTGCTCGACCTTGTCAAAGATGGCGCGCGCGCCGTTACCGAACGATTCGACCACCACGTGATCGCTGCCCAGACGCCCTTCCAGGGTGTTGGTGATCGCTTTGGGTTGCTCGTGGATCTCTTTGAGCATGTAGTGACGGTATTCGCCCTTGTCACCGGCATCGTGGGAGAGTTCGGACTCCTGCTCTTCACGCACCACGGCGTTACCGTTGGTATCGAAGATATGCACATCGCGGCGGGTCACTTCGGCCACATCACCCTCTTCCAGGAAGATGAAGCGACGGGTCACCGGCAGCAGCGCCATCTGGTCGGAGGCGATAAAGTTCTCGCCGATACCGCGGCCGATCACCAGCGGTGAACCGGAGCGGGCCACCACCACGCGGCTGTCGTCGCGGCTGTCCATCACCACGGTACCGTAGGCACCGCGCAGCTGCTTCACCGCAGTCTGCATGGCGGCCAGCAGGCTACCGGCGCTCTTCAGCTCATGATGGACCAGATGGGCAATCACCTCGGTATCGGTGTCGGAGCTGAACACATAGCCCAGCGCCTTCAACTCTTCCCGCAGCTCTTCGTGGTTCTCGATGATGCCGTTGTGCACCACCACGATATGCTCGGAGACGTGAGGGTGGGCGTTGCGCTCGGAGGGCTCGCCGTGAGTGGCCCAGCGGGTATGGGCGATGCCGGTACCGCCGTGAACGGACTGCTCGTCGAGCGCCTTGGCCAGCTCGGCCACCTTGCCCAGACGGCGAACCCGCTGCAACGGCTGGTTGGCGCTGAACACGGCCACACCGGCTGAGTCATAACCGCGGTACTCCAGACGGCGCAGGCCCTCTACCAGAATTTCAGCCACATCACGTTGGGCAACAGCCCCGACGATGCCACACATACACTTCTCCTTGAGATGCAAATCGTAAAGTCAGTTGGATGGTTCAGAGCTCGATGTCAGCAAGTGACCGGGGCGCAGATAAGCGTCACCCCCTGGGCTTGAATCTGTTCTCTGGCCTCGCTGGCCAGCCCCTCGTCGGTCACCAAGGTATGGATGCTCGACCAGGGAAGTTCGAGATTGGGGATCTTGCGGCCGATCTTTTCCGATTCGACCATCACAATGACCTCCCGCGATACCTCGGCCATGACCCGCGACAGGCCCACCAGCTCGTTGAAGGTGGTGGTGCCACGCTCCGGGTCGATGCCGTCAGCACCGATAAAGAGCTGGTCGAAGTCGTAGGAGCGCAACACCTGTTCCGCCACCTGCCCCTGGAAGGATTCGGAGTGAGGGTCCCAAGTGCCACCGGTCATTAACAGGGTAGGCTCATTTTCCAGCTCGCGCAGGGCACCGGCCACATTGAGGGAGTTGGTCATCACGATGAGGCCGCGCTTGTTGCCCAGCATGGGGATCATGGCGCTGGTGGTGCTGCCGCTGTCGATGATGACGCGGTTGTGATCACGCAGCCGCTCGGCCGCCGCACGGGCAATAGCTAACTTTCGGTTCGAAACTTGTTCAGGGTTGACCTCGACCACCATCTCGTTTGGCAAGGGAACGGCACCACCGTAACGGCGCAGCAGCAGACCGCCGGTTTCCAGTACCGCCAGATCTTTACGGATGGTCACTTCGGAGGTAGAAAAGTGTTTGGCAAGGGCGTCGACGCTCACTTCACCCTGCTCTTGTACCAGGGTCACTATGGTGTGGCGGCGTTGTTGAGTATTACGTTTGGTCATTTTTAAGTTTCGATTCGAAAGAACATCGAAATATTAGCCCCTTTTTCGGAAAAATAAAACAGCAAATAGGATCCGATTTGGTTCGATGCCAGAATGGGGTGCCAATTTGCGACGAGGATGCCATGCAAAAGAGAGTCATCTGGCTGGTGGAGGATGAGGCCAGCATCGCCGACACCCTGATTTACGCCCTGCAGACCGACGGGTTCGAGGTGGAGTGGTTCATGCTGGGCCAACAGTTGCTGACACGACTGGAACAGACGCGACCCGACTTCCTGATCCTCGATGTGGGGCTGCCCGACATCAGCGGCTTCGAACTCTGCAAGCAGGTGAGGGCGCTGACCGATATTCCCCTGATGTTCCTCACCGCCCGCAGCGAGGAGATAGACCGGCTGATCGGGCTGGAGATCGGTGCCGACGACTATGTGGCCAAACCCTTCTCGCCACGGGAAGTGTGTGCCCGGGTGCGGGTCATCCTGCGCCGCAGCCAGCCCGTCGCCCCCCAGCCCAGCGCCCTGCTGGTACTGGATGAGGAGCGGGCCCGCATTCACTTTCGCGGCCAGCCGCTGGCCCTCACCCGCTACGAATATCTGCTGCTCAAGACCCTGATGCTGGCGCCGGGGCGGGTCTACTCCCGCCAGCAGCTGATGGATCTGGTGTGGCAGGATGCGGAGGAGAGTCTGGATCGCACCGTCGATACCCACATCAAGACCATCCGCGCCAAGCTGCGCGAACATGATCCAGAAGCCAACCTGATCCTCACCCATCGCGGGCTGGGCTACAGCCTGGAGCTGGCATGAGGCTCGGACTGCAACTGCTGTGCGGCCTGCTGCTGATCTTCGCGCTGGCCGCCTGGTTCGTGCTGGAAATCTTCGTCGAGGAGATAAAACCCGGGGTGCGCAGCGCCACCGAGGATACTCTGGTAGACATGACCCAGCTGCTGGCACCGCTGGCGCTCGATGATCTGAAAGAGGGCAATATGATGAACGGGCGGCTGGCCAGCGCCTTCGCCCGCCTCAACCAGAATCCCATCAATGCGATGATCGATGGCCACCTCAAGCAGCAGGCGGAGTACCGCATCTATGTCACTGACCGGCAAGGCATGGTGATTTACGACTCCGACGGTACAGATCTGGGCAAGGACTATTCCCGCTGGAACGATGTCTACCGCACTCTGCGCGGCCAGTATGGCGCCCGCAGCACCCGCACCGATCCCGACGATGCCGCCAGCTCGACCATGTATGTGGCGGCACCGCTGCGTGAAGGGGCCGAGATCATCGGCTCCCTCACCGTCGCCAAACCCAACCGCACCCTGATGCCTGCCATCGAACGGGGGGAACAGGAGCTGCTGCGGGCCGGCGGCCAGATGCTGCTTATCTCGCTGCTGATCGGCAGCCTGCTGGTGTGGTGGCTAAACCGCGCCATCGGCAAGCTGGTGCACTATGCCGACTCGGTCAGCAAGGGGGAGGCGGCACCGCTGCCGCAGTTGCACACCGTCGAGCTGGATCGGCTCGGCCGCTCACTGGAGACCATGCGCCACCAGCTCGATGGCAAAAGCTACATCGAAGCCTATGTTCACAGCCTGACCCACGAGCTGAAGAGCCCGCTGGCCGCCATTCGCGGGGCAGGGGAGATTTTGGCCGAAACGCCGCCCCCCGAAATTGCCAAACGCTTTATCGGCAACATCAATCTGGAAACCGCCCGCATGCAGCAGCTGATCGAGCGAATGCTGCAACTCGCGCGGCTGGAGTCGGGGCAGGGGCTGGATCGCCAGTCGGTGGAACCGGCAAAACTGGGCAAGCGCACCCTCGACGCCCGCCAGATCATTGCCCAGCGCCGTCAGGTCGAGTTGATGGCCGAGCTGGCCAGCGCGCCGAAACAGAAGTGGGATCCGCTGCTGGTGGAGCAGGCCATCGGCAACCTGCTGGATAATGCCATCGACTTCTCTCCCGCCTACGGGCTGGTCACCCTGAGCGGCAGCCAGCAGGAGGAGGGCTACTGTTTTCGGGTCACCGACTGCGGCCCCGGCATTCCCGACTACGCCCTGCCGCGCATCTTCGAGCGCTTCTACTCCCTGCCGCGCCCGGACAAGGGCAAGAGCAGTGGTCTGGGGCTCAGCTTCGCCCATGAGGTAGCCCACCAGCATGGCGGTCGTCTGACCCTGAGCAACCGGCCAGAGGGAGGCGCGCTGGCGGAACTCTGGCTGCCATTCACCTAGTCCCCCCTGCAACTTCACATTCCCCACACAAAGCGGCATTAGACTGCCGCTTTCTCTCATCCATTTGCTCAAGGAAATGCTATGTCCCGCCTGCTTCTCTCCAGCCTGCTGGCTGCCGGTCTGCTCGCAGCCCTGCCTGCCTCCGCCGCCAGCGGCTGCTTTCTCTATGCTGACGGCAACGGCCAGACCCTCTCCAGTGAAGGGGACTGCTCCAGCCAGCTGCCGCCAGCGTCCACCTTCAAGATCCCGTTGGCGCTGATGGGTTACGACAGTGGCTATCTGGTGGATGAAGAGCATCCGGCACTGCCTTACAAACCGAGCTATGACGGCTGGCTGCCCGCCTGGCGTGAAACCACCACCCCGCGCCGCTGGGAAACCTACTCGGTGGTCTGGTTCTCCCAGCAGATCACCGAATGGCTGGGGATGGAGCGCTTCCAGCAATATGTCGACCGCTTCGACTACGGCAACCGGGATCTCTCCGGCAATCCGGGCAAACATGACGGCCTGACCCAGGCCTGGCTCAGCTCCAGCCTCGCCATCAGTCCGGAGGAGCAGGCTCGCTTCCTCGGCAAGATGCTGAGCGGCAAGCTGCCGGTCTCGGCGCAGACCCTGCAGTACACCGCCAATATCCTCAAGGTGAGCGAGATCGACGGCTGGCAGATCCACGGCAAAACCGGCATGGGCTACCCGAAAAAGCTGGATGGCAGCCTCAACCGCGATCAGCAGATCGGCTGGTTCGTCGGCTGGGCCAGCAAACCGGGCAAGCAGCTGATCTTCGTCCATACCGTGGTGCAAAAGCCCGGCAAGCAGTTCGCCTCCCTCAAAGCGAAAGAAGAGGTGCTGGCCGCCCTGCCTGCACGACTTAAAAAGCAGTGAGCTCGCTTCCCGCCAGATAAACCCCGATAACCACGGTCAGCCCACCAGCGATGGGCTGACCGCCATTCGTAAACGAGACAAACATGAAATTATTTCTATTGCTGATCTGGCTTCCGGCCAGCATGGCGCTGGCTGCCTGTGATCTCTCCGACCGCCTGACACGGCAGGGAGAAGTCATCCATGATCGGCTAAACCACCTCGAATGGCAGGCGTGCAGTCTGGGCAGCCAGTGGCAGGAGGGGAAAGGGTGCGTGGGCACACCGGCCCTGCTGACGCTGCTTGAAGCCAAAGATGAAGCAGCCCGCCTTGGCGAGGGGTGGCGACTCCCCACCATCGAGGAGCTCTTCACCCTGCTCGACGAAAATTGCCGGATGCCGATGACAGACCCCAACTTCTTTCCGGACATCCATGACAACGGGGAAAATGCAGCCCCCTACTGGACCTCCAGCTCCATTGAGGAGATGCCGGAACTGGTCTATTACATCGACTTTATGCACGGACTCATCGACGGCCATACCGATCGTTTCGCTCAAGCCGCTCGGTTGGTGCGCTCCCGCCCCTGAACAATCCCACGGCGCCTGATGGCGCCGTTTTTCAACAGTTCACAGCCACTTCACACAAGCCCATCACCACTTCACGCCGGACTGACAGACTCGCTCCATCCAACAAGGAGACGTGTCATGGTCAAACAGATATTCACCCACAAGATATTTCTGCTGCTGTTGCTCAGCTTTCTGCTGATGGTACCAGTGCAATCCATCATGGAGCTCAACCGGGAGCGTCAGGCTTACCGCAATCAGGCCATTCACAGCATCATGGCCAGCAGCAGCGACCCGCAACGACTGATGGGGCCCATTATCGTGCAGCCCTATACCCGTTCGGTGACGGTCGAGCAGGAGGGCAAGCGCTTCGTCCGTCAGGAGCAGATCTACCGCTACCTGCTGCCGGAGCAACTGGATATCAGGGCCAACATGGAAGTCACCCCGCGCAAGCTGGGCATCTATCAGGCGCAGGTCTACCAGACCCGGCTCTCCCTCTCGGGCCGCCTGCCAACCCGGCAGAGTCTGCTGAATGACGCGACCTCACCGCTCGGTGAAACGGCCGAGCTGGTGGCGGGCAAACCCTACCTGAGCCTGGTGCTCTCCGATGCCCGCGGTATCAACAGCGTCCCCGAGCTGCAGCTCGGCACACAGCGGATCCCGTTTGCCCCCGGCGCCCGCCTCGGTGATGCGCTCGCGGGTATCCATGCCCCGATCGACAGCCTGCCGCAGCAGGATGGCACCTTCCATCTGGAGCTCAATCTACAGGGGATGAACGCCCTCGACATAGTCCCGCTGGGCAAGGAGAGCACCCTGCAGCTGGCGGGCAACTGGCCCCACCCCAACTTTATCGGTGACTTTCTGCCGGGCAGTCGCACCCTGAGCCCACAAGGGTTTGAGGCCAACTGGCAAACCAGCTGGTTCGCCAGCGACATGGAGACCCGCTTCAACCGGATGATGAACGGTGGCGATAGTCATCTCTCCACCTTCAGCGTCAGTCTGGTGCAGCCGGTGGATCACTATCAGCTCAACGAACGGGCGGCCAAATATGCCCTGCTCTTCATCGGCCTCACCTTTATCAGCTTCTTCATGTTCGAGCTGCTCAAGGGGTTGAGGGTTCACCCGATCCAGTACGCGCTGGTAGGCATGGGGCTGGCTATCTTCTATCTGGTGCTGCTGGCCCTGACCGAGCACCTCGGCTTTGGCTGGGCCTATCTGGTAGCCGCGCTGGCCAGCGTGCTGCTCAACGGCTTCTACCTCAGTCATGTGCTGGGTGGCCCGAAGCAGGGGATCGGCTTTGCTGCGCTGCTCGGGCTGGTATATGCCATCCTCTACAGCCTGCTGCAGGCCGAAGAGATCGCCCTGCTGCTCGGTGCCGTGCTGTTGTTCGCCACTCTGGCGCTGATCATGCTGCTGACCCGCAAGCTCGACTGGTATCAGGTGATGGATTACAGCACACCCGCCACCACATGGACGGCCCCCCAGCCATCGACCAGTGACCCCAGCCATCAGTCATAAGCCAAAAAAAACCGGCGCCATCAGGCGCCGGTTCTATTTTATTGATCGGGCATCACTTCTTCTTGACCGGGCGAGCCCAGTTTTTGATGTGACGCTGGGGCACCCGGGTGATCACCAGCTCGTTCTCGGCCACATCCTTGGTGATGGTGGAACCCGCCCCCAGAGTCGCCCCCTTGCCGATGCGCACTGGCGCCACCAGCTGGGTATCAGAACCGACGAACACGTCATCCTCTATGATGGTCTGGAACTTGTTCACGCCGTCGTAATTGCAGGTGATGGTACCGGCACCGATATTCACTTTGGCACCCACCTCGGCATCCCCCAGATAGGTGAGGTGGCCACACTTGGAACCAACCCCCAGACGAGCCTTCTTCATCTCGACGAAGTTGCCGACGTGGGCATCCTGCTCCAGCACGGCACCCGGGCGCAGACGGGCAAACGGGCCGACCGAGCACTGATCCGCCACCTGAGCCCCTTCAACGATGGAGTAGGGCTTCACTTCGGTGTGATCGCCAATGACGCAATCCTTCAGCACGACACCGGCACCGATACGCACATGATTGCCCAAGACGACCTTGCCTTCGATGATGACGTTGACGTCGATCACCACCTCTTCACCGATCTCGAGAGTACCGCGCAGATCGAAGCGAGCCGGATCGATCAGGGTGACACCGGCGATCATCAGCTTCTCGGCCTGCATCTGCTGATAGCTACGCTCAAGAGCAGCCAGCTGCACCCGGTTGTTGGCCCCTTCCACCTCGGCAGCATGATCCGGATGTACCGCTGCAATCGGACAGCCATCGCCGTGCGCCATGGCGATCACGTCGGTCAGATAGAACTCGCCCTGAGCATTCTTGTTGTCCAGACGGGAGAGCCAGCTGCGCAGCTGACCACCGTTGGCCACCAGCACGCCGGTGTTCACCTCTCGGATCGCCAGCTGTTCGGCGTTGGCATCCTTCTGCTCGACGATGCCGACTACCTGACCATTTTCACGGACGATACGGCCATAACCGGTGGGGTTGTCCAGTACCACGGTCAGCAGTGCCATCCCGTTTTCAGCCTTGGCAGCAAGCAGTCGCTGCAGGGTCTCTGGCTGGATCAGCGGGGTATCGCCGTACAGCACCAGCACATCGTCTTCATCCTTCCAGAACGGGATAGCTTGGGCGACGGCGTGACCGGTCCCCAGCTGTTGCGCCTGCAGCACCCAGTTCACATCGGCCGCCACGATCCGCTCTTTCAGCAGTTCGGCACCGTGGCCATAGACCAGATGCAGCTGCTCGGCACCGACCTGACGTGCAGTATCGATCACATGGGAAACCATGGGTTTGTTGGCTACCGGGTGGAGAACCTTGGGCAGGGAAGAGCGCATGCGGGTACCTTTACCCGCCGCCAGGATCACGACGTTGAGGGACATAAATTGGCCTTTGGAACATGAAAAATACTCGGCGGAGTCTATCCAACGGGTAAAAAAAAAGCGACCCGAAGGTCGCTTTTTACATCACCGTTATTAGCGGTAATTCTTTTTGACGATATCGATGACTCGCAGTTGAGCCATCGCCTTGGCCAGCTCGGTGGCGGCCTGGGCGTAGTCGATATCACCATGGGAGCTGTGGATCCGCTCTTCGGCTGCGCGCTTGGCTTCCTGGGCTTTCGCCTCATCCAAGTCGTCAGCACGAATCGCGGTGTCCGCCAGCACGGTCACGGATTCAGGTTGTACTTCCAGCATACCGCCGGAGATGTACAGCACCTCTTCAGTTCCGTTCTGCTTCACCAAGCGGACCAGGCCCGGCTTGATGGCAGTCAGCAACGGAGCATGACCGTGGCGGAGACCCAACTCACCTTCGGAGCCTGATACCTGAGCGGATTGCACGCGACCGGAAAAAAGTTTTCCTTCGGCACTCACCACGTCCAGGTGAAAGGAGATCATCTCTGCCATGGGCCCTCCTGTCGAGGCTTACAGTTTCTTGGATTTCTCAACGACTTCGTCGATACCGCCAACCATGTAGAACGCCTGCTCGGGCAGATCGTCATACTCGCCTTTCAGGATGCCCTGGAAACCACGAATGGTCTCTTTCAGCGGCACGTATTTACCCGGAGAACCGGTAAACACTTCTGCTACGAAGAACGGCTGGGACAGGAAACGCTCGATCTTACGGGCACGGGCTACGGTCAGTTTGTCTTCTTCTGACAGTTCATCCATACCCAGGATGGCGATGATGTCCTTCAGCTCTTTGTAGCGCTGCAGTACGGTCTGAACGCCACGAGCGGTCTCGTAGTGCTCTTTGCCAACCACCAGCGGATCCAGCTGACGAGAGGTCGAGTCCAGCGGGTCAACGGCCGGGTAGATACCCAGTGCCGCGATTTGACGGGACAGTACGACGGTCGCATCCAGGTGGGCGAAGGTGGTCGCCGGAGACGGGTCGGTCAAGTCATCCGCAGGCACGTAAACGGCCTGTACGGAGGTGATGGAACCGGTCTTGGTGGAGGTGATACGTTCTTGCAGAACACCCATCTCCTCGGCCAGGGTCGGCTGGTAACCTACTGCGGAAGGCATACGGCCCAGCAGTGCGGATACTTCGGTACCGGCCAGGGTGTAACGGTAGATGTTGTCCACGAAGAACAGCACGTCACGACCCTCGTCACGGAACTTCTCGGCCATGGTCAGGCCGGTCAGCGCAACACGCAGACGGTTTCCGGGCGGCTCGTTCATCTGACCGTAAACCAGAGATACTTTGTCCAGTACGTTGGACTCCATCATCTCGTGGTAGAAGTCGTTACCCTCACGAGTACGCTCACCTACACCGGCGAACACAGAGTAACCACTGTGCTCGATCGCGATGTTACGGATCAGCTCCATCATGTTTACGGTTTTGCCTACACCTGCACCACCGAACAGACCAACTTTACCACCCTTGGCGAACGGGCATACCAGGTCGATAACCTTGATGCCAGTCTCCAGCAGATCGTTGCTGTTGGACTGATCTTCGTAGCTGGGGGCAGCGCGGTGGATAGACCAGCACTCTTCTTCACCGATCGGACCTTTTTCGTCGATTGGCTCGCCCAGTACGTTCATGATCCGACCCAGAGTCGCAGTACCGACCGGAACCTGGATGGATTTACCGCTATTCACTACTTCCAACCCACGACGCAGACCGTCGGAGGAGCCCATGGTGATGCAACGAACGACGCCGCCACCGATCTGTTGCTGAACTTCCAGCACCAGACCCTGGCCTTGACCTTCGCTAACGACCTTCAGTGCATCGTACACCTGGGGCACGGCATTCTGCGGGAACTCGATGTCCACCACAGCGCCGATGATTTGGACGATGAAACCGTTACTCATGTCAAATCCTCTAAACCTTTGATAACCCTTGCCTTACACCGCAGCAGCACCGGATACGATCTCTGTCAGCTCCTGGGTAATACTGGCCTGACGGGCCTTGTTGTATACCAGTTGCAGATCGTTAATCAGGTTACCGGCGTTGTCAGTCGCGGCTTGCATGGCAACCATTCGGGCTGCCTGTTCACTTGCCAAGTTTTCCACTACACCCTGGTAAACCTGAGATTCGACATAGCGAACCAGCAGGGTATCCAGCAGCTTCTTGGGATCCGGCTCATAGAGGTAATCCCAGTGGTGTTTCTTGGCGAGCTTGCTGTCTTCAGTTACGGGCAAAGGCAGCAGTTGATCGACCCGTGGTTGCTGCACCATGGTGTTGACGAACTTGTTGTACACCAGATACAGCTTGTCAATCTCACCGTTGTCGTAAGCCTTCAGCATGACCTTGACTGAACCAATCAGGTCATTGACGCTCGGACTATCGCCCAGTCCTGCGACATGAGCTTTAACCTTGGCGCCGTGCCGTTCAAAGAAGTTGGAGGCCTTGTTACCGATCAGTGCCAGGTCAACCTTGGCACCTTTCGCGCTCCATTGCTTCATATCATTGAGGGCAGCCTTGAACAGGTTAATGTTCAGACCACCACACAGGCCACGGTCGGTGGAGACGACGATGTAACCCACTCGCTTGACCTCACGTTCGATGAGGTAGGGGTGCTTGTATTCCAAGTTCCCCTGAGCGATATGGCCGATCACCTTGCGCATGGTTTCAGCGTACGGACGGCTGGCAGACATGCGTTCCTGCGCACGGCGCATTTTGCTTGCTGCCACCATTTCCATAGCGCCGGTGATCTTCTGAGTGTTTTTCACACTCCCGATCTTGTTACGTATCTCTTTTGCGCCGGCCATCTCTTACTCTCCATCAAGTGGCAGCTCACGCTGCCACACACGCTTACCAGGTCTGGGTTGCTTTGAAGCTATCCAGCAACGCAGTCAGCTTGCCAACGATCGCGTCGTTGTAGTCGGCTTTGGCATTGATTTCAGCCATCAGCTCGGCATGCTGGGTATTGGCGTAAGAGAGCAGAGCGGCTTCGAAGTCGACGATCTTGTTCAGCTCGACATCGGAGAGATAGCCTTTCTCGGCGGCGAACAACACCAGAGACTGGTGAGCCACGCTCAGCGGAGAGTACTGCTTCTGCTTCATCAGCTCGGTCACTTTCACACCGTGATCCAGCTGCTTGCGAGTCGCCTCGTCCAGATCGGAAGAGAACTGGGCGAATGCCGCCAGTTCGCGATACTGGGCCAGCGCGGTACGGATACCACCGGACAGCTTCTTGACGATCTTGGTCTGAGCAGCACCACCTACACGGGATACGGAGATACCCGGGTCAACCGCCGGACGAATACCGGAGTTGAACAGCTGTGAAGTCAGGAAGATCTGACCATCGGTGATGGAGATCACGTTGGTCGGAACGAACGCAGATACGTCACCCGCCTGGGTTTCGATGATTGGCAGTGCGGTCAAAGAACCGGTTTTGCCTTTCACTTCACCCTTGGTGAACTTCTCTACGTACTCGGCGTTAACGCGAGCTGCACGCTCCAGCAAACGGGAGTGCAGATAGAAAACGTCACCCGGGTAAGCTTCACGTCCTGGCGGACGGCGCAGCAGCAGGGAGATCTGGCGATAAGCTACGGCCTGCTTGGACAGGTCATCATAGATGATCAGCGCGTCTTCACCGCGGTCACGGAAGTACTCACCCATGGAGCAACCGGCATACGGAGCTAGGTACTGCAGGGCAGCAGCTTCGGAGGCAGAGGCAACAACCACAATGGTGTTGGCCAGGGCGCCGTGCTCTTCCAGCTTGCGCACCACGTTGGCGATGGTGGAGGCCTTCTGGCCAATCGCAACGTAAACACACTTAATGCCGGAATCTTTCTGGTTGATGATGGTGTCGATCGCGATGGCGGTCTTACCAACCTGACGGTCACCGATGATCAGCTCACGCTGGCCACGACCGATTGGGATCATGGCATCGATGGCTTTCAGACCGGTCTGGACCGGCTGGTCAACAGACTTACGCTCGATAACGCCCGGTGCGATCACTTCGATCGGCGAGAAGCCGTCGTTGTCGATCGGACCTTTACCGTCGATCGGCTGACCCAGGGTGTTCAACACCCGGCCCAACAGACCACGACCTACCGGCACTTCCAGAATACGGCCAGTACCTTTTACTTTCATTCCTTCTGACAGACCGTCATAGGAACCCATAATCACCGCACCGACGGAGTCACGCTCCAGGTTCAATGCCAGAGCGTAGCGGTTGCCCGGCAGCTCGATCATCTCACCCTGCATGGCATCAGCCAGGCCGTGAATACGAATGATACCGTCGCTCACAGAGACGATAGTACCTTCGTTACGCGCTTCGCTCTTTACATCAAACTGCGCAATGCGCTGCTTGATCAGCTCGGCGATTTCAGTGGAATTCAGTTGCATGCTCTAATACCCCAATCAAGATTGCAGCGCGTCAGCCATGCGATCCAGCTTACCGCGGACTGTGCCGTCGATTACCAGATCACCGGCCTTGATGAGCACCCCGGCCATCAAGGACGCATCGATGCTGCAATTCAGCTTCACTTTGCGCGCGAGACGTTGTTCCAGAGAAGCCTGAATATTGGCTTTCTGCTGGTCGGTCAGTTCGATCGCCGAAATCACGTCAGCCTGAACCTCTTTATCCAGTTCAGCTTTGAACGCTACAAATTCAGCAACGACCGCCGGCAGCACACCCAAGCGACCATTCTCGGCCATCACCCGGATCAGGTTCTGGCCATGCACGTCGAGTTGCTCACCGCAGACACCGACAAACAGCGTTGCCAGCTCTTCGGCGGCCACAGAGCCGTTTACCAGGTTGTGCATGGTCTCGTTTTCCACTACTTGCGCAGCGAAACCGAGCATACCCAGCCACTGGTCAACCGCCTTGTGCTCAACGGCAAACTCGAAAGCAGCCTTGGCGTAGGGGCGAGCGATTGTAGTCAGTTCAGACATAGCCCCGTTCCCGTTACAGTTCTGCTACCAGTTTGTCGACGATGTCGCTGTTGGCAGCCTGGTCGATTTGACGCGCCAGGATCTTCTCTGCACCAGCAATGGCAAGAGCAGCAACCTGCTTACGCAGTTCTTCTTTGGCACGATGACGTTCAGCTTCGATCTCGGCACGGCCCTGAGCCAGGATTTTTTCCCGCTCAGACTGGGCACCAGCGGCAGCTTCATCAATGATCTGGGCTTTACGTTTGTTAGCCTGTTCAATGATTTCAGCAGCCTGCAGCTTGGCTTCTTTCAGCTGATCGGTGGCGTTGGCCTTGGCCAAATCCAGATCTTTCTTGGCACGCTCGGCAGAAGATAGACCGTCAGCAATAGCTTTCTGACGGGCTTCGATGGCAGCAATCAGCGGCGGCCATACGTACTTCATGCAAAACACTACGAAGAAGAAAAAAGCAATTGCTTGGCCGAGGAGGGTGGCATTGATATTCACAGCCGATGTCCTCTTAAGTTAGTTAATGGGTTATGCCTAGAGAGTCGTAACGACTTAGCCAGCAACCGCAAACATCACGTACAGACCCAGACCAACGGCGATCATCGGGATCGCATCCACCAGACCCATTACGATGAAGAACTGGGTACGCAGAACAGGGATCAGATCCGGTTGACGAGCAGCACCTTCCAGGAACTTGCCACCCAAGATACCGATACCGATGGAAGCGCCGATAGCAGCCAGACCCATCATCATTGCAGCAGCGATGTACAGCAGGTCCATGTTCAAGTTTTCCATGAGGATCTCCAGTTATTTAGATGTAATTGATTGTATAAAAAGGATTATTTGAGTTGCATCAACCATGGTCTTCCTGCGCCATCGACAGATAGACGATGGTCAGAACCATGAAAATGAATGCCTGCAAAGTGATGATCAGGATGTGGAAAATTGCCCAAGGCACGGACAGGATCCACTGTGACCACCAGGGTAACAAACCAGCAATCAGGATAAAGATCAGTTCGCCAGCATACATGTTGCCGAACAGTCGAAGACCCAGAGAAACAGGTTTGGAAATCAGCGTAACAGTTTCCAGGATGAGGTTAACCGGGATGGCCGCCGGGTGGTTGAAAGGCTGAAGCGTCAGCTCCTTCACAAACCCGCCGATACCCTTGACCTTGATGCTGTAATACAGGATCAAGAAGAACACGCCCAAAGCCATGGACATGGTGATGTTAACGTCAGCAGAGGGAACCACACGCAGATAGGGAATACCCATCAATTGTGCAGCGTGAGGGATAAAGTCAACGGGGATCAGATCCATGAAGTTCATCAGGAAGATCCACACAAACACCGTCAGCCCCAAAGGTGCGATGACCTTGTTGCGACCGTGAAAGATGTCTTTGACGTTACCATTCACAAACTCGACCAGCATCTCCACAAAGCACTGCAGCTTACCCGGCACCCCGCTGGTAGCGTTAACGGCTACTTTGCGGAACAGCAGGATAAACAGGGCGCCTAGCACGACGGAAAATACCATTGAGTCGATATTGACCGTCCAGAACCCGGACCCGACTTGAAGGTGGGTCAGGTGGTGGGAGATATATCCCTGAGGAGTCAGGACTTCTCCGGTTGCAGACATGAGTTTTCCTAATAGTGGTTGTTAAGCGTGAATGAAACCATCCACTGTACAACGAGGGCGAGGATATAAGTGGCGAAAAACGAGACGGTAACGACCTCGACTTCCGCACCAAACAGCAGGGCGAATAGACCTGTTGTAGAAATGAGCTTAATCCCTGCCCCACCATAAAAGTCCCGCAAAACCAGGCCCACACTCTCGGTTGTCACCTTGCGGCGCAGCACCCAGACAGTAAACAAGGCTTGAGGAACCCAGTACATCCCCCCTCCGTAGAGGGCGGAATAACCGGCGCTGGCACCAGTCAGGTAAAACCAGACGGCACTCATCGCCAGGATCAGGATGAGCTGACAAACGAGCATAACCAAGGCCAGAGTCAAACCTTCCAAGGCTATTTTCTGCTTCACCAACCTACCCCTGAACATTACAGAACTGTAAAAAATCGGGATCCGAAGACCCCATGTTAACAGCTCTTAAAGCCGGTCAAATTATACCCTTGAGGGCAGCTATTGCAATATGACAAAAATCCTTAATTTTTGCGGCTTTCCGCGGCAAATCAGGGTTATGGTCATATCAAAAGGAATGGATGTTTTATTACTACAAAAAGCGTAAAAATCACGATTCCGACACGCCAAAATAGCCCAATATACGGTCCAAATCGGACAAATTCTCGTAACTTATTACTAACTTCCCGCTATCCCGCTTGCCAGGCTGAAGTTGCACCTGATTGCCAATTTTTTCTGCCAGTTGGCGCTCCAGGTAGCCGATCTGCGGATCACGGGCCGGTTCGACCCTGGCTTTTGCTGGTTCGAGCGCTTTTTGCACCAGCTTCTCGGTATCGCGTACGGTCAGCCCTTTCTGGGCAACTAGCTTGGCCAGTTCAGACTGGGCCTGGCCGCTCAGGGCCAGCAGGGCACGGGCATGGCCCATGTCGAGGTCGCCATGCTCGACGAAACGCTTCACGTCGTCGTTGAGCTGGTTGAGACGCAACAGGTTGGTCACCGTGGTGCGGGACTTGCCCACCGCCTCGGCCACCTGCTGGTGGGTGAGTTCAAATTCGGTCAGCAGTCTTTGTAGAGCGACCGCCTCTTCGATGGCATTGAGGTCTTCCCGCTGAATATTCTCTATCAGCGCGATGGCGACGGCAGCCTCGTCGGGTACATCCTTGACGATGCAGGGCACCACCTCGAGCCGTGCCAGCTGGGACGCGCGCCAGCGCCGCTCACCAGCGATGATTTCGAAGGACTGTTCGCCGAGAGGGCGTACCACGATGGGCTGGATCACCCCCTGGGCGCGGATGGAGTTGGCAAGCTCTTCCAGTGCATCCTGGGACATGTCCTTGCGGGGCTGGTACTTGCCGGACTGCAACCACTCCACCGGCAGCTTGCGCAGCTCGCCCTGATTGGTGGGGGCCATGGCCTCTTCAGTAAGTTGATCGCTCATCACCTGTTTCTGACGGGCAGCCGTGCTGGTACTGAGCAGGGCATCCAGCCCCTTGCCCAGTCCACGTTTTTTCGGAGTCATATGCTCTCTCGGTCTGCGATGGTCGCCTGACGTTCCTGCTCCTGGCGGCGCAGGATCTCGCCAGCCAGTGCCAGGTAGGCCTTGGCGCCCACCGATGATTTGTCATAGTGCATGGCCGGTGCACCGAAACTCGGGGCTTCAGCCAGTCTAACGTTGCGGGGAATGATGGTGCGGTAGACCTTGTCGCCAAAGTGCTGTTTTAGCTGATCGGACACATCATTGGCCAGCCGGTTGCGGTGATCAAACATGGTGCGCAGCACCCCTTCGATCTTGAGCTCCGGATTGACCACGGCGGCCAGCTTGCTGATGGTGTCGACCAGGGCGGTGAGCCCCTCCAGCGCGTAATATTCGCACTGCATGGGCACCAGCACGGAGTCGGCGGCGGCCATGGCGTTCACGGTCAGCATGTTGAGAGAGGGCGGGCAGTCGATGAAGACGTAGTCGTATTTGTCCCGCACCGAGGCCAGCGCATTGCGCAGGCGGATTTCGCGGGCGAAAAATTCCATCAGACGGATTTCGGCCGCTGTCACGTCGGCATTGGCGGCGATCAGGTGATAACCCCCGGTAGTTTCGGGGATGATCACTTCGCTGATGGGGGCATCCTCGATCAGCAACTCATAGGCGGTGCGCTCGACGTCATACTTGTCGACACCGCTGCCCATGGTGGCATTGCCCTGCGGATCCAGATCGATCACCAGCACCTTGCGCCGGGTGGCAGCCATGGAGGCGGCCAGATTCACACAGGTGGTGGTTTTACCCACTCCACCCTTCTGGTTGGCTATGGCGATGACTTTTCCCACACGATCCCCTAAATGAAACTGCGACCCTATTCGGGCTGGATATGTTTGAATTCCAGCAGATGACGTTCGCCTTCCAGCTCAGGCACCCGCAACTCATGACAGGCTACCAGACGGATATTGGCAGGCAACTGGGCCAGCTCCTGTTCGGGATATTGTCCCTTGAGTGCCAGGAAGCAGCCCTGTTCTGACGGCAGGTGGTGACACCAGCTCAGCATGTCCTCCAGCGAGGCAAATGCCCGACTCAGTACACCATCAAATCCCACCTCAGGTTGATACTCTTCAACCCGGGATTTGACCGGCGTCACATTGGTCAGACCCAGCTCCTGGATCACCTGGCGGATGAAGTTGATCCGCTTGCCCAGACTGTCGAGCAGGACGAACTGCTTGTCCGGATTGATGATCGCCAGCGGCAATCCCGGCAGGCCGGGACCTGTCCCCACGTCGATGAAGCGCTCACCGTGCAAGTGGGGGCTTACCACCAGGCTATCGAGGATATGCTTGACCAGCATGGCGTCCGGATCTCGCACCGAGGTGAGATTGTAAGCCTTGTTCCACTTGTGCAGCAACTCGACCAACTGCACCAGTTGGCTCTTTTGGGTATCGGTGATAACAATTCCGGCCTGCATGAGCAGGCCGTTCAATCTTTCCAGCATATTTTCCAACGGTAAGAATCCTCAGGCGGTTTTACGCAGCAGGCCGTGTTTTTTCAGATGCACCAGCAGAATGGAGATGGCCGCCGGGGTGATGCCGGAGATGCGGGAAGCCTGACCAATGGTCTGCGGTTTGGCATCGTTCAGCTTGGCTTTCACCTCGTTGGAGAGGCCGTTCACCTCGCGATAGTCCAGATCCGGCGGCAGCAGGGTGTTCTCGTTGCGCAGCTGCTTTTCCACTTCATCATGCTGACGCTCGATGTAACCGGCGTACTTGATCTGGATCTCAACCTGTTCGGCCGCGGCAGGATCAGTCACGGAAGGGCCGACACCTTCGATGGCCATCAGCGCATCATAGGTCACCTCTGGGCGACGCAGCAGCTCTTCCAGACTCTGTTCGCGGGTCAGCGGCGTGTTGACCAGGGCGTTGACTGCCTCCAGTGACGGATGTTGCGGGTGGATCCAGGTTGAACGCATGCGCTGACGCTCCAGCTCGACCTGTTCCATCTTGGCGTTGAATTTGCTCCAGCGCTCGTCATCCACCAGACCCAGTTCGCGACCGATGGCAGTCAGGCGGATATCGGCGTTGTCTTCCCTCAGCAGCAGGCGATATTCAGCGCGACTGGTGAACATGCGGTAAGGCTCGCGGGTCCCCAGGGTGGAGAGATCATCCATCATCACGCCCATGTAGGCCTGATCCCGACGCGGGTTCCAGGGATCCTTGTCCTGGGCACGCAAGGCCGCGTTCAGACCAGCCATCAGGCCTTGTGCCGCCGCCTCTTCGTAACCGGTCGTGCCGTTGATCTGGCCAGCGAAGAACAGGTTTGGAATGCACTTGCTCTCCATGTTGGCCTTGAGATCCCGCGGATCGAAGAAATCGTACTCGATGGCATAGCCGGGGCGGGTGATGTGGGCGTTCTCGAAGCCGCGCACAGAACGGACGATCTGCACCTGCACGTCAAACGGCAGGCTGGTGGATATCCCGTTCGGATAGAGTTCGTGGGTGGTCAGGCCTTCCGGCTCGACGAAGATCTGGTGCGCCGTCTTGTCGGCGAAACGGGTGATCTTGTCTTCGATCGACGGGCAGTAGCGCGGACCGATCCCCTCGATCACCCCGGCGTACATGGGGCTGCGATCCAGGTTATTGCGGATCACCTCATGGGTACGCTCGTTGGTGTGGGTGACGTAGCAAGGCACCTGACGGGGATGCTGACTGGCATTGCCGATAAACGAGAAGACCGGACGCGGATCGTCGCCGTGCTGCTCCTGCATGACGGAGAAATCGACGCTGCGAGCATCGATGCGCGGCGGGGTGCCCGTCTTGAGACGATCGATGCGCAGTGGCAGTTCACGCAGGCGCTGGGCCAGGGCGATCGAGGGCGGATCCCCGGCACGGCCGCCCTTGTAGTTCTCCATCCCGATGTGGATCAAACCATTCAGGAAGGTACCGACCGTCAGCACCACAGTCTTGCCGCTGATGCGGATCCCGCTCTGGGTGACCACACCGGCAACACGATCCCCGTCCATGATCAGATCGTCACAGGCCTGCTGGAAGATCTTCAGGTTCGGGTAGTTCTCCAGCATCTGGCGAACGACGGCCTTATAGAGCAGGCGATCCGCCTGGGCACGAGTGGCTCGCACTGCCGGGCCCTTGGAGGAGTTGAGGGTGCGGAACTGGATCCCGCCAAGATCAATGGCACGCGCCATGATCCCGCCGAGTGCGTCAACTTCCCTGACCAGGTGTCCCTTGCCGATCCCGCCGATCGCCGGATTACAGGACATGTGTCCCAGCGTATCGATATTGTGGGTCAGCAACAGGGTGTTCATGCCCATACGGGCTGCCGCTGTTGCTGCTTCGGTTCCGGCATGACCGCCACCGACGACGATCACATCAAATTGTTCATGGTATTGCATTGGGATCACCTTGATCTGCACGCCTGAAGATCTTTATTTGCCTGGGCTAAAGGGCGGAACATTCTATCTGTTTCGCGTCCTGAGGGGAACGTCTACTTAACGTTCAGTATGAAGGGAGGATCCACTAATTAGATCTTAAGGATCTTTAGATCGATCTTTTACTGGATCTCTTATTAGGATCCGCCCTTTCTGTTGATAAGCACTTTTTGATCATAAAGATCATTAATTTAAGGACGATCCTAGCTTGTGGAAAAGCTTGGATCCAGGCCCGGTGAACGAGGGGATAACCAGGACTTTTATACACAGAGGTCTGTCGGTCTGGATCTAATACATGGATAACTATAGGTTTTGCAGAGCTTTACACCATAGTTATGCACATTACCCCTGGGCGTTGTGGGTAACCTTGTAGAACAACTCCCCCGGATCAATCTGTTAATAACATGGTGGATAGTCGATCTGGGGATAAGTGGGGAGATCAAGCTTTTTTTCAGGATCTCCCGTACGCTGATCAGGCGATCATCGTCATCCAGTCGCGGATCCACACTTCTGCGGCATCTTCGGGGATCTCGTGTTGGGTCACATCAATGTCGAGCCGCTCGCCAATCCGGCTGGCTCCGCACTCGGCCAGCAGCCGATCCAGCGTCTTGCCACCCTGGCAAAAGGTGTCATAACTGCTGTCACCAAGGGCGATCACGCCATATTTCAATGAATTAAGATCCGGATGCTGCTCGGCAAGATCCTTGGCGAAGGGTTGCAGGTTGTCAGGCACATCCCCGGCACCATGGGTGGAAGTGACCACCAGCAGGATGGATCCCGCATCATCCAGCACCTCTGCCAGCTTGGCCGGGTTGTGGATCCGGGTCTGGTGGCCAGCCTGTTCCAGCAGGTTGGCGACGTGGTCTGCGACATATTCGGCGGCGCCCAGCATGGAACCGACGACGAGATTGAGTTTGGCCATGGAATGGATCCTGATTTCAGACAAAGAAACGGAAAGCCGGATTCTACCGCCAAAGGGTGTGGATAAATATGGATAAAGCTTGGGGATAATGGATCCAGTCAGATAATGCCACCGGATCCATCCCGTCGATATTTTTTCTGCTTCTTTATATTCCTCTCCATTTTCTTCTCCGCTCATAGCTCTCCTGATGGCTCCCATCTCCCGCGAAATCCTGCCAATGATGCAGCTAGATAACAATGTAGATGCAAATGATTAGCAATTATTGAATCGATTCGATCACGGCTCCTGTAGTAGGATTGCGCTGCTTTATTCGCCCATGGAACAGGGTGATGTCGTGACAAACGACCACAAATAACAATTAAAACAACATAACTCATTGATAAACGAGACTTTAATATGATTGCGCAAAAATACACAACAGGACCCGGCAAGAAGGGCGCCTTCGGCGTGCTTTCGCTCTCCGGTTTGCTCGTCTCCCTGCCGCTGATGGCCGAACAAACCACCGCTGAACTGCCCAAAGCCAGCGAAACCATGGTAGTGACCGGTACGGCCATGAAGGTGGAAGTGCCGATGGCCGAGACCCCTCGCGCCGTTTCCGTAGTTAATCGCGAGGAACTGGATCAGCACGCCGTGTTGCAGCTGGATGAAGCGATTCGCTACCGTTCCGGCGTATTGACCGGTCTCTATGGTTCCGACAACAACACCGACTGGTTCAAGGTGCGTGGCTTCGATGCCGCCTCTTATCTGGATGGCAACCGGTTGTTTGGCACCGGCTACTACGTCTGGACGCCGGAACCGTTCGGTCTGGAGAGTGTGGAAGTGCTGAAGGGGCCTGCCTCGATCCTTTACGGTGAGGCGCCTCCGGGCGGGGTGATCAATGCCATCAGCAAGCGACCGACCACCACGCCGCAAGGGCAGGTGGATCTGCAGCTTGGCAGCCGGGATCATCGTCAGGTCGGGGTGGATGTCTCTGACGCGCTCTCCGACAACAGCCGTTACCGCATGGTTGCTCTCTATAAAGAGCGTGATGGGGTGCTTACCGGTACTTACAACGATCGGGTTTATCTGGCGCCGAGCGTCACCTTCGATCTTTCGGATCGTACCAGCCTGACCCTGCTGGCCAGCTTCCTGCACGACGAAGGGGTCCCGACCAACGGCTTTTTCCCGGTCTATGGCACCCTGAATACGTCAGGTGGCCAGATTGATCCCTCCACCAACCTGAGCCAGCCGGATTACGATCGCAACCGCAATACCCAGATCTCCACCGGTTATGAGCTGGCCCACCAGCTCAACCAGACCTGGGAGTTCAAGCAGAACGTCCGCTTCAACTACAACGATCTGCTGCTGCGCCAGACCTATATCTTCCCGACCTATGAAGGCACAACCGCCAGTCGTGGTCTGGTTTACCGCGATGGCAATACCAAGAGTGCCACCATGGATAACCAGATGGTGGGTTACTGGAACACCGACAGCACGGAGCAGACCTTGCTGCTGGGGGTGGATCTGCAGCGTCACGTCAATGAAGGGGTCGAGGCCGACAACTACGGTATGGGCTCCATCAATACCATGAACCCGGATTACAGCGGCTTCCCCGGTTTTGACGAATCGACCGCCACTCACCAGAAGAGCAGCAAGGGCCAGAGCGGCCTCTATGCCCAGCACCAGATCCGCTGGGACGATCGCTGGTTGCTGACTGCCGGTGGCCGTTTCGACTATGTGGAGACCCACAATACCAATACCAGCAAGGACGAGCGCCAGTACGATCACGAGCTCTCCCTCTCGGGCAGCCTGATGTATCTGGCTGACAACGGCCTCTCTCCCTACTTTGCCTATGCCGAGTCGTTCGAGGTGCTGCCGGGGATCGATCCTAACACCCGAAACTCGTACAAGCCGCTCAAGGGCAAGCTCTACGAGACCGGCGTGAAGTATGCGCCTGCCTTCCTCAATGGTTACATCAATCTGGCGCTGTTCGATCTGGCCCAGACCAACTCGCTGGTCTCTACCGGTTCCGGCCAGCAGACCCAGGCGGGTGAAGTGACCTCTCAGGGGATTGAGCTGGAAGGGAGCGTGCAGGTGACCGATGCGCTGCGTCTGACCGCTGCTTATACCTACACAGATGCCAAAACCAACGACACCGGCAGTGGCGATCGCCGTGCCAGCCTGATCCCTCGCCACCAGGCCTCCTTCTGGGGCAACTACAAGGTGCAGCAAGGGGTGGCTTCGGGTCTGGAGCTGGGTACCGGTGTACGTTATATCGGTTCCAGCGTGGGTATTGGCGCCGTGAATGCGGATTTCACCCCCATCTACGGCTCTGCCGAGGTGTCGGCCCATACCGTCTGGGATGCGATGATCGGGTATGACTTTGCCAAGAACTGGCGTGCCCAGCTCAACGTCAACAACCTGCTGGGTGAAACCTACGTGGCCAGTTGTGACTATTACTGCTACTACGGCGAGCCGCGCAGCGTAGTGGGCAGCATCAACTACCGCTGGTAATCGAAGTCGGGCGGGAACCGGATTCCCGCCCTTCTTTTCACCCGCAGTTGTTCTGACCTCTCTGGAATACCGGTCCGTTATGGAACTCTTGTCTCTGGTTTATCGCCAATATCGTTGGCCTTTTATCGCCATTACCCTGCTCAGTCTGCTCAGTGCCGTCAGCGGGATTGGCGTTATTGCTTTTATTAATCAGTATCTTATCGAATCTATAGGTGATCCGCTGCCGATCCTCGGTCAGCTGGTCGGCCTCATTGTGCTGCTGCTGGTGATCACACTCGGATCTCAGCTGGCCCTGACCACTCTCGGTCACCATTTTGTCTACCGGTTGCGTGGCCGTCTGCTCAAGCAACTGTTGGATAGCGATGTCGCCCGCATCCGCCAGATTGGTCAGGGGCCGCTGCTGGCCTCCCTCTCCAGCGATATCGGCCAGATCACCATTGCCTTCGTGCGCCTGCCTGAGCTGGTGCAGGGGCTGGTACTCACGCTGGGCTCTGCCCTCTATCTTGGCTGGCTCTCTCCTGCATTACTCGGGGTGACCGCGCTCTGGGTCACCGTCACCATGGTGGTGGGCTGGTTGCTGGTGAACCGTGTTTATCGCCATCTCTCCCACATGCGTCAGGCCGAAGATCGGCTCTATCAGAACTATCAGGCCATCATCGCAGGCAGCAAGGAGCTGGCGCTCAACCGCGAGCGGGCTCACTTCGTTTACCACCAGCTCTATGAGCAGAATGCCCGTGACTACCGCCAGCAGATCATCCGCGCCGACACCTATCACCTGAGCGCGGTGAACTGGTCGAATATCATGATGCTGGGGGCCATCGGTCTGGTCTTCTTTCTGGCCAACGGCCTTGGCTGGGCCAACACCAATGTGGCCGCCACCTTCGCCCTGACCCTGCTGTTCCTGCGCACCCCGCTGTTGCAGGGGATTGGCGCCCTGCCGACCCTGCTTGCCGCTCAGGTGGCGTTCGACAAGATCGCTACCCTCAATCTGGCCGAGCCGGATGCGGACTTCCCGCTGCCGCCCGCCATCCGACCCTGGCAGCGTATCGAGCTGGAGCAGGTGAGCTTTCACTATCAGGGGGAGGGCGGTTTTGCCGTTGGCCCCATCGATCTGGTCATCGAAAAGGGGGAGCAGATCTTCATCATCGGCGGCAATGGCTCCGGCAAGTCGACGCTGGCCATGCTGCTGACCGGCCTTTACCAGCCGGTATCGGGCCGGATCCTGCTGGATGGTGAGTCGATCACCGATCGCAATGGCTATCTGGCGCTCTTCTCCGCCATCTTCACCGACTATCACCTGTTCCAGCACCTGCTGGGGCCGGAACCCAAGGGTGAGCTGGTGGCTGAGTGGTTGGAGCGGTTGCAGATGGGCAGCAAGCTCACCATCGAGCATGGCTTTATCGCCGATATCGATCTCTCCCAAGGGCAGCGCAAGCGGGTCGCCCTGCTGCTGGCGCTGGCCGAGCAGCGCGAGGTGATGCTGTTTGACGAGTGGGCTGCGGATCAGGATCCCCAGTTCCGCCGCATCTTCTATCAGGTGCTGTTGCCGCGCCTCAAGGAGATGGGCAAGACGGTGATTGCCATCAGCCACGACGATCACTACTTCCCGCTGGCAGATCGCCTGCTGGAGATGCGGCAGGGAAAACTCACCGAACTGACCGGCGCGCGCCGTGCCGCAGTGAGCCGCGATGCGATCGCCCACCTAGATTGCGAGGTGCCGGCTTGATGCCAGTACCGATGAGACTGGCGGCAAGCCAGCACAGGAATTGCTTATGTTCGAGATGAAATCAGCCAGCTTCACGGTCAATGACCGCACGCTGCTGCACCCCACCGACCTGCGTTTCGAGCAGGGACAGGTCTATGGCCTCATCGGCCACAATGGTTCGGGTAAATCGACCCTGCTCAAGCTGCTGGCTCGCCAGCAACCCCTCTGCGACGGCGAGATCCTGTTCGATGGCAAGCCGCTGCCCGACTGGGGCAATCGGGAGTTTGCCCGTCAGGTGGCCTATCTGCCCCAGCATTTGCCGAGCGCCGAGAATCTGCTCGGGCGGGAGCTGGTGGAGATGGGCCGCTACCCCTGGCGCGGCCTGCTGGGCCGGATGGGGGCGGAGGATCACCGTCAGGTCGAGCGGGCCATCGCCCTTACCCATACCGAACGCTTTGCCGATCGGCTGGTGGATACCCTCTCCGGCGGCGAGCGGGGGCGGGTCTGGCTGGCGATGCTGCTGGCCCAGGAGAGCCGCTTTATCCTGCTGGACGAGCCGCTGGCCGCGCTGGATGTGGCCCATCAGGTGGAGGTGCTCACGCTCGTCAAGCAGTTGAGCCGTCAGCTCAACCTCGGGGTCATCATCGTCATTCACGACATCAATATGGCCTCTCGCTTCTGTGATCGGCTGGTGGCGCTCCACTCCGGCCGCCTGCTTACCCACGGCGAACCTGAGGGGCTCATGACCAGTGAGACTCTGCACGCCATCTATGGCATTCCGATGGAGGTCATTCGCCACCCGGCTCATGCTCATCCCATCGCCATCGTCTGACCGGGGGGCTCTCTTGAACCGTTTATTGAAGAAGATGGCACCCTGCCTTATCAGCCTGCTGCTGCCACTTGCGGCGCAGGCCGAAACATCCCCGATCGCCTCTGCACCGCTACCCCGTGTCGCCACTGTCGACTGGACCATCGCCGAGACCCTGCTGGCGCTCGGGGTGACGCCGCTGGCCGTTGGGGATGCAGGCCCCTATCAGGCATGGGTCGGCGAGCCACGGCTACCTGCCGGAGTGGTGGATATCGGCCTGCGCACCCAGCCCAACCGTGAGCTGCTGGCGGAGCTCAAACCCGATCGCATCCTCATCTCGCCGCTGGCGGCCCCGCTGGCGCCAACTCTTTCCCGCATCGCGCCGGTGAGCACCATCGCCCTCTATGATGGGCAAACCGATCTGTGGCAGCGGCTGCACGAGGTGACCCTGACCCTCGCCCGCATGGTGGGCAAAACCGCCGAGGGCGAACGGCTGCTGGCCGGGCTGGATCGGGATCTCGCCAGCATGCAGGCCAGATTGCCTGCGGATCTGCCGCCCCTGCTGGTGGTGCAGTTTATCGATGAGCGCCATGTGCGGGTGTTTGGTCGCCACAGCCTGTTCGATGCGGTGATGACGCGGCTCGGGCTGCGTAATGGCTGGCAGGAGCAGACCAATGACTGGGGGTTCTCGGTGGTCAGCATCGAGCAGTTTATGACCTTGCCAACCGCGCGACTGGTGGTGGTCGATCCCATTCCGGTCGGGGTGAGCGAACGGCTGCAGGAGCCTGGGCTGTGGCAGCATCTGCCGCTGGTACGCCAAGCCCCCGTGCTGCATCTGCCTGCGGTCTGGAGTTTTGGTGGCGTATTGGCCGCCCGCCGTTTCGCCGGTCAGCTCAGCGATGCATTGTTGCAAGATGCCGAGCGTATGGAGGCTAGCCGATGAAGCGACTGCTCACATCGCCGCTGCTGCGGCCGGTCTCGATCCTGCTGGGGTTGACCCTCTTGCTCGCGTATTGGGAGCTGGCTCGCCAGCTGCCCGCTGCGCTCTGGTGGCAGAGCCTGTTCGCCCCCAATCTGGATGATGTCAGCCAAGCGGTGGTGCATTTCAGCTGGCTGCCCCGCTTGGCGGTCACCCTGCTGGCCGGGGCGGCGCTCGGGCTGGCGGGTACCCTGATGCAGCAGGTGCTGCGCAACCCGCTCGCGTCACCGACCACCTTGGGGGTAGCCTCCGGCGCTCAACTGGCGTTGATGATGGTGACCCTGTTTGCCCCCTCCTGGTTGCTGCTGGGGCGGGAGTGGATCGCCATGGCCGGTGGCAGCCTTGCGATGGCACTGGTGTTTGCCCTGGCCTGGCGTCGCCAGCTCAATCCGGTGGTCATCGTCTTTGCCGGGCTGGTGATCAACCTCTATCTGGCGGCCATCAGCATGGGGCTCTTGCTGTTCTTTCAGGAGGAGCTGAAAGGCTTGCTGGTGTGGGGCAGTGGCTCGCTAGTGCAGAACAGCTGGAGCGGGGTGAGTTACCTGTTGCCCCGCCTGCTGGCAGCCGCTTTGCTGGCCGCAGTACTGGTGCGCCCGCTGGCGGTGCTGGAGCTGGATGATGCCAGCGCCCGCAGTCTGGGGGTCTCCCTGCAGCATCTGCGTTTTGCCGGACTGGGGCTGGCGGTGTTTGTCACCGCTTGCGTGGTGAGCGTGGTTGGGCTGATCGGCTTTATCGGGTTGGCAGCGCCCGCCATGGTGCGGCTACTCGGTATCCGCCAGCTTGGCCAGCGGCTGCTGTGGGCTCCGATCCTCGGTGCCCTGCTGCTGGCGGCGACCGATCTGCTGCTGCAGAGTCTGAGTCGCTTCTGGCCGGTGCTGATCCCCACCGGCGCCATGACCGCTCTACTGGGGGCGCCGCTGCTGCTCTGGCTGATCCCGCGCCTTGGCATCAAGTCGGGTGCGCCTAAGGCAAACGCCGGCCTGCTGGTGGCTCGCCATCTGGCTCCGGCTCGCCTTATTGGCCTGTTGCTGGTCGGGCTGCTGCTGGCCGTGGTCGTCTCCCTGCTGTTTGGGCAGGGAATGACGGGCTGGAGCTGGCCAAGCTGGCTCCGCTGGCAGGCCCAGCTGGAGTGGCGGCTGCCGCGCACTGTGGCGGCGGGGGCGGCTGGCGTGCTACTGGCGCTGGCGGGCACCCTGTTGCAACGGGTCAGCAACAACCCGATGGCGAGCCCGGAGCTGCTGGGGGTGAGCGGCGGCACCTTTATGGGGGTGATAGCGACGGCGTTGTTGCTGCCTGCATTGCCCCTGCCGCTGATGCTGGTCGGTGGCCTGCTCGGTGCCTTCGGCTGCCTGTTGCTGCTGGTGCTGGTCAATCGCAAGCACGGCTTCCAGCCGGAGCGGATCCTGCTCTCCGGCATCGCCATCACGGCGTTGTTTGAGCCGCTGCAGGCCATCGCGCTGGCCAACGGTGACCTGCGGGTGCAGCAACTGCTCTCCTGGATGTCCGGTTCTACCTATTACGTCACCCTGCCGGTGGCCTATGGGTTGGTGGGGCTGGCGCTGTTGATGCTGGCCGCCTGCCTGCTGGTGAGCCGCTGGCTCGATCTGCTGCCGATGGGGGCGGCGGTAGCCACTGCACTCGGTATTCGCCTCAACCGCGCCCAGCTTGCCATCCTGCTGCTGGTGGCCGTGCTCACCGCCAGTGCCACCCTGGTGGTTGGGCCGCTCTCGTTCGTCGGTCTGTTGGCGCCACACATGGCCAAGCTGATGGGGTTGGTGCGGGCACGCTGGCACCTGCTTGGGGCCGCCGCTTCCGGCGCCCTGTTGATGGTGTCGGCTGACTGGGTCGGCCAGCAGATCCTCTTCCCGCAGGAGGTGCCGGTCGGGCTGGTCTCCACCCTGTTAGGGGGCGCTTACTTCATGTGGTGCCTGCGTCGCCTCTAGGTTGGTGGACAAAAAACGCACAATAAAAAGCCCGGGATGAACC
>NZ_JBFODN010000280.1:0-5075 GCF_040908345.1 Aeromonas sp. R3-1 | reverse complement strand
ACCATCATGCCGTAATACCAATTGGTGTTGGGGATCGCGTTAAAGTCAAAGACCTCTTTCTTACCGCTGATCACCAGCTCGTTGATCGTACCGTCATGAGCGATCTGATTGATGTAAGACGCGGTCAACTCGGGGGCTAGCGTTGTGGCGGGTTTCAGACTCAGGGAGGCATCGGGATGCGCGATGATGGTGCCGTTGCTGTCGACCAGAATGGCGTAAGTCCCCTCGGTAGTGACCGTCAGAATGTCCGAGATAAGGGCGCTGATAGAGACATCTCCGGCGATAACCCCCTGGGTGTTGCCACGCTGGAACGGCTCGGCAATGGTGACAATCAGCTGGCCTGTGGAGATGTCGGCATAAGGGGAGGTGATGGTCATCTTGCCAGCAGCCATTGCGTCTTTGTACCAGGGGCGTTGACGGGGGTCATAACCGGCGGGCAAGTCGGTCGGTTTGCTCTGGATCATTTTGCCGTCAGCGGTACCGGCATAGACCAGGTCGAAGCCACCGGCATTCATGGACTGGGCCAGATGACTGATGGGCTCATCTTCTTTGGCGAATGCTTCCTTGGTGGTGCTGACCATGCTGATCCGGGCGTCGACCCAGCGGGAGATCCCCTTGACGTTGGCCATGGAGCTTTCGTCGATGATGTTCCAGACCAGTCGCTGGGTCTCGCTGCGCAGTTGCGAGGTGTTGTACCAGACCTGCAGGCCGGTGATCACCAGAATGATGACCCCGATAGCCAGAACAAGCTTGTTTTTAATGGATAAGTTCATAGTTACATCCTTGTGAGCGTCAGTCTGAAGTGTGTGGAATCTAGTTATTGTTATAAGCCTCTGTTTATCGGCTGAAGTTGAACTCTTTGTATCCCGGTCAGCTATTTAAAGTTAGTGCCTAAATCAGTGGATATCCATGCGCGTATCGCCCCCTCACTGCGTCAGAAAACGATCTGGTCGATTGGTGAAGATTCCATCGACCCCCATGCTAGAGAGCGTTTCATAATCTTCTGGATAATCAACGGTATAAACCAGAACTTTGAGCCCCCGGCGATGGGCATCATCGACCAGCGCGGCATCGATAAAATCAACATCGCAATTGATGGACCAGGCTCCCAGTTCGTCGGCAAACTGCGCCAGGTTGAGCGGCAGGTTGGCGGTCAGGGCACCGAGCCGGATATCGGGCCGCAAGGCGGCAAATCGGGCCAGCTCCGGGTGATGGAAGGAAGAAACCACCCATTGCCCGGGAGTAAAGCCCAGCTCGGCCTCTGCCCGTCGGGTCAGGGCTGCCACCACATCAGCGGTATGGGCGCCCTTGAGCTCGATATGCAGCTCGCAGCGTCCGGCGATGATCTCCATCACCTGCCACAGGGTCGGGATCACCTCTCCTTCACCGGCATCGAGCTGCTCCAGATAGGAGCGGGATTGCTCGGTCAGCACCCCCTTGCCATTGGTGCAGCGATCCAGCCGCCTGTCATGGAAGACCCACAACTCGCAATCGGCTGCCTGCACGTCGATCTCGATGGCTGATGCTCCCAGCTCCAGCGCTTTGGCCATCGCCTTGAGGGTGTTTTCCGGTGCCAGACCGCTGGCGCCACGGTGGGCAATAATCTGCATGTTCTGCTCCTTGTACCTCGCGGATCAGCCGCGGCTCAGGTGAATGTCGATCTGTTGATGGGGCAGGGTAAGTCCCTGCTGCTGCATCTTCTCCAGCACCAGCGAGTGAACCTCGTGAGTGATGGGCATCCGGTGATCCATGTTGTTGACGTAGAGGCGGATCTCGTAGATCAGTGCCGAGTCGGTGAATTCGATCAGGAACACCTCTGGCGTCGGCGTCTCCAATACCAGGGTCGATGCCTGGATGGACTCTTCCAGAATGCGTTGCACCAGTTTCGGATCCCGGGTCAGGCCGATCCGGATCCGCAGTTTGACCCGGGTGATGGCATCGGAGAGCGACCAGTTGATGAACTGTTCGGTGATGAAGGCCTTGTTGGGCACGATGATCTCCTTGCGATCCCAATCCACTATGGTGGTTGCCCGGGTCTTGATCTTGGTGACGGTGCCGGTGAGATCGCGGATGGTGACGGTGTCACCGAGCCGGATCGGCTTCTCAAACAGGATGATGAGGCCGGAGACAAAGTTGGCGAAGATCTCCTGCAGACCGAAACCCAGCCCCACCGAGAGGGCGGCGACCAGCCACTGGGTCTTCGACCAGTCGATGCCGAGCATGGAGAAGCCGGTGAGGGCGCCGATCAGGATCACCAGATACTTGCTGGTGGTCGTGAGGGCAAAGCCGGTACCCGGGGAGAGGCTGAGGTGCTGCAGCAGGGTCAGCTCCATCAGCCCCGGCAGGTTGCGGGCTGTCACCACGGTCAGAATGAAGACGAAGGCGGTCAGCATCAGATCCTGCAAGGTGATGGCCGAGAGCTGCTCGATGCCGCCAATCTTGCTGCTCACCTGCCACACCTCGATATTGCTGAGGAAACTGAAGGCGGAGTTGAGATCCGACCATTGCACCACCACCAGCATGGTGAAGCCCAGCATCAGCAGGGTGCGCACCAGCCCCAGCGACTGTGCGCTGATGGTATCGAGATCCAGCTCAGTCTCTTCCACCACGTCCGGGGTCTCGGAGCTGAGCTCGTCATGCCCCTCTTCCCTGCCGCGCTGGGCCAAGATCTCGGCCCGCTTGCTCTTGGCGCGCTCGAAGGCAAGGCGGCGGCGCTGGATCAGCATCCAGCGTCTGGCCAGATAGTAGACCAGCAGGCAACCCAGCCCCATCAGCAGGCTAAGCTCCAGCTGGCGCAGCAGGGTGCGCGAGGTATAGAAGTAGCCAAACAGGGCGCCAATTACCGCCAGCAGCGGCGCCAGCATCAGGCTATTCCAGATGAAGTGGTGCAGCAGATGGGGCTTGGTCATGTCGGTCTGGCCCCAGGTGAGTGGCAGCCGCTCCCGGTTGAGGCGGGCAAAGAAGAGCAGTAGCCAGAGTGCACCGATCATGAAGGCCATCCGGCCGAGGGAGTCGTAGAAGGCGTGCTCCTGATAGCTGTTGGCCATCCCCTGCACAAAGAAACTCGGGATCAGCACCAGCAGCAGGGTGCGAAACTGCCCCCACACCTTTTGCACCTGTTCCCTAGGCCAGCGGAAGTGGTGGATCAAAATCCCCCGCTCCAGCGTCAGATGGCGGGCCATCACCAGCGCCAGCAGCAGGAACCAGATCTCGCCAAGACCGCGCGCCACCGCCACCGCAAACGGGTATTGCCAGGCCCCTTCGAGCAGGCCGCGCACCATCAGCACCATGGCGGGCAAGGGGAGGGCGGCAAGCAGGGAGCGCAGCAGCAAGCGGCTGGTGAGGCAGAATTTGTCCTGGGTCACCTTGCCGATCCGCGGCGCAATATGGTCGCAATAGAGGCTCAGGTGACGGGCCATTTTGAACCAGCTCCAGGCCAGCACCAGCAGCCCAATACCGGCTAGCGTGAGGCTCAGCGGGCTGTTTTCGGCGATGGCGTAGGGCAGTTGCAACCAGTTGTCCGGGTTGAAGGCTAGGGTCAGCGCGGCGGGAATGCCGAGCATGACCTGCGGGGTAAAGGGGCGCACATCCGGCATCCAGAACAGGTGGCTGGCGCTTATTTCGCGGATCTCGTCGATCTTGCTGTTTTGGCGGCTGTAGAGCAGTTTGAGGCGGGTCTGCTCCTGAATAAGGGTATCGGACGCGTCGTTGAGACGGGTCAGCAGCTGGCGCCGGGCCTTGAGCAGGTTGTCGAGCACCGCTTGCTGCGGCCGATCCAGCGTCACCTCCTCTTCGGCCATCAGCTTGTCGCGTAGCTGGCGGGTATCCTTGAGCCCATCCTGCTCGCTCTCGTACTGGTACTTGGCCATGCGGGCGCTGACGATGGCGGACTCCAGCTTGTCGAGGGGAAACTGGGGAGGAAGATCGGATAGTTTGCTGCGCAGGTTCTCGCCGTAGGCATTACTGATCTGCAGCCACTCCAGCTGTTCGCGTACCGAGTTGACCAGCTCATTCAGTTCAAACAGATTCTTGTCGACGCTGCGCTGCTCGTCCTGCACCCGCTCAATCTGATCTTCCAGTGTGCCGAGCTGGATGGAGAGCGCCTGATTCTGCTGTTGCTGCTCCAGCAGCAGCGGCATGTCGGTGGTGAGCTGCTTGCGCAGCCGTTCGCTCTCCTCCAGCGCCTGCTCGGTCTTCTCCCGCCGCAGCTGGTTCTGCTGGGTCAGCAGGCTGGCTTGCCACTCATCCTCGTCGGCGATGGCCAGATTGAGCTCCTGCAGCTTCAGCTTGCCGAGATCGTTGCGCTGCTGGGCCGAGAGCTGCTCCAGCTCCAACATCTGGATCCGGTCGGAGAGGCTCTGCTCCTTCATTCTGGTCAGCAGCAGCTGTGCCTCCTGCTGGCGATCCGATTCGCTGCTGAAGCTCAGTCGCTCCAGCTGGCTGCGGGTCAGTTGCAGCTGTTTGCGCAGATCGTCCACCCGCAGGTGATACTCCTGCCCGGTGCTCTCCAGCTGGTTGAGGCTGTCCATCACCCCCTGCCGCTCCTTGCGCAGGTTGAGCTGGCGGTTGCTGCTCAGGCCTATGGCCTGGCGCAGCGCCTCCTCCTTGAGGCTCGCCAGCGGCGGGCGAGCGGCGGGCTGATAGTTGTGCAGGCTCTCCTTGAGGCGTGCCGACTCCTTGGGGTAATCGATAAGGATCTGCTGATAGGCTTTGCTCTGCTCCCGGTAGCGCTCGGCCTCTCTGGCAAATTGCAGCGCCTGCTGGTAGCTCTCCCGCAGCTTCTGGTTTTCCGGGGTATCGCTCTTGGGCACGCTCTGCAACAGGGATTCGGCCTGGGCAATGGCATCGTCGGCGCGCACGGTTGGCGGCAACAAGAGAAGGGAGAACAGCAAGAGGGTGAGCAGGCGTTGCAACATGAGGCTCGTTTCCGTTCAGAAGAGGTGGCCCTAGCCTAAAACAGGGCAGGGAGGCGGGTAAAGCAGTCTATATTAATGATTCATAACACAAATAACAGGAAGTCGTGCTGCCGTTTCGCTATGATCCCGGCCGCTTTCTCTCCACCGAGTCGAATATGT
>NZ_JBFODN010000028.1:0-1277 GCF_040908345.1 Aeromonas sp. R3-1 | reverse complement strand
ACCGCTTCAGCCGCTGGTATACCCCGGCCATGATGCTGGTCGCCCTGCTGGTGGTGCTGGTGCCACCCCTAGCCTTCGGCCAGAGCTGGGACGAGTGGATCTATCGCGGGCTGGCGCTGCTGCTGATCGGTTGCCCCTGCGCCCTGGTCATCTCCACCCCGGCAGCGGTTACTTCGGCGCTGGCCGCCGCCACCCGTCAGGGGGCCCTGATCAAGGGTGGTGCCGCACTGGAGCGACTGGCCCATATCGACACCGTCGCCTTTGACAAGACAGGCACTCTGACCCTGGGCAAGCCGCAACTGACCGAACTGGTGAACCTCAATGGCCAACCGGAGACCGAGTTGCTGGCACTGGCGGCTGCCATCGAGCAGGGCTCCCACCACCCGCTGGCCCGCGCAGTGGTCGCCAACGCGACCGAACAGGGGCTGACGCTGGCGGAGGCCCGCGACCTGCGCGCACTGCCGGGCATGGGGGTTGAGGGACGCATCAACGGTGAGCTGTGGCAACTGCTGGCACCGAGCCGGGTGGCGACCCTGAATGTGGAACAGCAGACCCGGATTGCTTCGCTGGAGCGGCAGGGCAAGACTGTCGTGGTGCTCTGCCAAAGCAGCGGCGACCAGGCGCTGCCGGTCGCCCTGCTGGCGCTTCGGGATCAGATCCGGCCGGAGGCGGCGGCTGCGCTGCAAGAACTCCATCAGCTCGGGCTCAACAGCATCATGTTAACCGGGGATAACCCCCATGCTGCCGAGGCCATCGCCGGTGAACTCGGGATGGGCTGGCGTGCCGGTCTGCTGCCGGAGAACAAGGTAGAAGAGATCGCCAAGCTGGCCAGCACCCGGAAGGTTGCCATGATCGGCGATGGTATCAACGATGCCCCCGCCATGAAGCGGGCAAGTATCGGCATCGCCATGGGCGGCGGCACCGATGTGGCGCTGGAGACCGCAGATGCGGCACTGACCCACAACCAGCTCGGCGGTATTGCCGCGATGATCCGGTTGTCGCGGGCGGCACTGGCCAATATTCACCAGAATATCGCGCTGGCACTGGGGCTGAAGGCCATCTTCCTGGTCACCAGCCTGCTCGGCATCACCGGCCTGTGGATTGCGGTGCTGGCCGATACCGGCGCCACCGCGCTGGTGACCGCCAACGCCCTGCGCCTGCTGCGCAAGCGTTAAGCCAGCCAATGGCATCCCAGCCAAAAGCCGTCCCCCAACCGGGACGGCTTTTCTTTTTACTCTCATTTCTCTCACGGCACCCCGTAAAAGAAAAAGCGCGCC
>NZ_JBFODN010000279.1:0-3007 GCF_040908345.1 Aeromonas sp. R3-1 | reverse complement strand
GTGCCGGTGCTCAAGCAAACAGGGGGCAGTGACACTGTTGACGTCGATGAGGATGACTTGCAGGCCTTGCGTGGCGAGGATGAGTCAGAGGGTAATGACGCTGGTGAGCGCGAGCCGTTATCAGTCACAGGCAGCATAGTGGACAACGTTGCCTGGGGTGCGGACGGCTTTGGCAAGGTGACTGGTGTGAGCTGGAGCGGTGGTATGGCCACCATTGATGAAGGCCAGACCTCTGTGACGGTGTACTTTGATGCGAACGGCGCGGTGCAGGCTGAAGCAACTGGAGCGGCGGCCAGCTTGCAGGTGGATGCAGATGGCTCGTACACCTTCACCCTGGCAGACAACCTGCTGGTATCGGGTGATGCAGAGAACATCGTCAAGTTGCTGACCGATGGTTTTACCTTTGCGGCGCAGGATGGCGATGGCGACCCGGTGGTGGGTGGCATCAAGGTGAATGTAAACATCACTGATGACGTGCCGGTGGCGGTGAACGATGGCCCAGCTTGCATAATCCAGTCACCATTACCGCTAGTTAATGTGACGCTGGTTTTGGATACCTCTGGCAGCATGAAGGGGGACAAACTGGCTGCACTTAAAGCAGCGGTTGCTAACTTGGTGCAAGCTTACGCAGGGCTAGATGCCCCTATTCATGTCAATTTGGTGACCTTCGCAACGGGTTCTTCCAATGTTGGTGACTATAACTTCAACTCGGTTAGTGATTCTGGTTATATCAACCTGATAAGCGCAGTTAATGCGCTTAGCGCAGATGGATGGACTAATTATGCGGAAGCTCTTAATACAGCCAAGGCTCAAATTCTTCTTGATGTGAATAATGTCGGTGCAGATAAAGCCCAACAAAACAAGTTGTATTTTATCTCTGATGGTAATCCTGAACCTGACCCTACCGGTCAAGTTTCAGCGATAACGGCATGGCAAACATTTATTACAAATGGGAATGTTGATAACGATAATAATTCCGAAACCAATCCGTTCCAGGCGCATGCGATTGGTATCAATGTGAATACAGGTACCTACCTTAATCCAATTTCTAGTAGTGGTACTTATATTCTTGCCTCACCGGAAAATCTATCCGCTACCTTGGTTGACCTGGCAAGTGCTGGCGGTGGGGTAATCGGTAATGTATTGGCTAACGATAATTCCGGTGCTGATGGAGTAGGTCTTATTGCATCAGTCTCTGTAGGTGCTCAAACCTTTACCCTAAATGCTAGTGGTACTGATATCGATATCTTGGGTACGGGGGGGGTAACTTATAGTTTCGATAAGGATACCAAAGTATTGAGCCTCAATACAGAGCTCGGTATTCTGAAGATCGACCTGCAAGGCACCCATGTGGGGGAATATAGTTTTGTTGCCAAGGCAAATTTATCACCAGCGATCTTTGGTGATGATGGTGCAGTGAAGCAGTTGTTTACCTACACCTTGGTTGATGGGGATGGTGATAAGGCTCCTGCAAACTTGGAGATCTGCATCCGTAGCAACCAGTCTGTTCTAGTAGTTGGCCACAATGTCAGTGATATCGATTCTTCACACGTTGCTCATCATATAGCCAGTCCGTTCGATTCGGTGACTGGAGGCGTTATTCAGGGGGTTGCGGGTAATGATGTGCTGATTGGGGATGTTGGTGGCTCCACCAGGTTACCAGGTCAAAAAGCTAACATAGTCTATGTCCTGGATAATTCTGGCAGCATGGATAGCAAAATTCCTTTTACCAATATTCAGGGGGTTACCACTAATATCAGCCGTCTTGATGCATTGAAACAATCGGTTATTGCATCTCTCAATAATCTCTATGAGTCGGGGGCTAGTGATATCAAGGTACATTTGGTCAAGTTTGGAACAAATGCACCCGTTGGCAGTACGTTCACGCTTACCGCTAATGGTACTGATAATCTTGAACAGT
Source organism: Aeromonas sp. R3-1 (assembly GCF_040908345.1). Taxonomy (NCBI): domain Bacteria; kingdom Pseudomonadati; phylum Pseudomonadota; class Gammaproteobacteria; order Aeromonadales; family Aeromonadaceae; genus Aeromonas; species Aeromonas sp. R3-1. Next base: position 1,086 of record NZ_JBFODN010000279.1, on the reverse strand, counting down.
TGAAAAGTGCGATTGCATTTGTCAATGCAATCATGGCTAACGGGGGCTATACGAACTATGAGGCCGGCCTGGTGCAGGCCAATAATTGGATTCAGTCGTCAGCCCCTGTTTTGGCTGCGGATGTGAACAAGGTGCTGTTCGTATCTGATGGTGCACCAAATCGAGCCTTGGATAATTCCGGTGGAGTCATCTCTGCCAATGCACAGACAGCGATAAAACACGTCCTTGGTACAGCAGGCAATGATAATGATAACGTCAGTGAGGTCGAATTGATCGAAACGGCTGGTCCAGGTACAGCACAGGCTTTTACCATTGAAGCTGTTGGCATTAATGTATCCGCTAGTGCTAAAGAATTGTTAGACGATGTTGAAGGGAGCGGTGGACTCGCTGATAACGTCATTACTGCCAATCAGTTGATGGGTATTATCGGAAATATTGCCGGGGGGTTAATCAATGTCGCAGTAGTCGGTAATGATGCTCTGCGGGGAGGCGATGGGAACGATATCCTCTTTGGCGACAGTATTTATGCTGACAGTGTCGATGGCGGTTGGGCGGCTTTTTCCGCAACACATCCTGGAGCAACCGACAGTGAACTGAGGGCCTTGATTGCAGCAGGTCATATCTCTTTTGGTCAGGACGGTTCGGTTGGTGGCAATGACCTTCTGGATGGTGGTGCAGGTGATGACACTCTTTACGGACAGAAAGGTGACGATCTGCTGATTGGCGGTGCTGGGAGCGATACCCTGACCGGTGGAGGCGGTAAAGACACCTTTAAGTGGGGGGCGGGTGATGCCGGTGGTGTGGACGTTATCAAAGACTTCACAACTGGTGACGGTGGAGATGTGCTGGATATAAGCGAGCTGCTCACTGGCGAACATGCCAACTCTGGTTCGCTTGATGCGTACCTCAATTTCAGTAGTGATGGGCCAGGCACAAACAAATCAACATTGACGATTGATTTGGATGGTACGAATGGAGGAACCACCCACGTCATAAAATTTGACAGTATTGACCTGACAACCTTGGGCAACAGTGACCTTGAGATCATTCAGAAGTTGCTGGGTGACGGTAACTTGAAGGTTGATC
>NZ_JBFODN010000278.1:0-12574 GCF_040908345.1 Aeromonas sp. R3-1 | reverse complement strand
GGTGATTACCGCGCAGGCCGGTGAGGGCGGGCGGGTAGGCCAGGGTTTTATCCGCCAGCGCGCTGCCGCCTTCGGCAGCCTTGAGCAGATTGATGGGGGCGACGCCTGCCGCAATGGTGATGGCAACGCCGTTGAGAAAATCTCTGCGTGTAATACTCATGGCTATCCCTGTGTTAGGAGAAGTAATGAATAAGTGGATTCATTATGGGAGGGAGACACAGATCCTGTTCAGGATTGGGCGCCGAATCTACCGCTATCCTCACGCTGAGTCCATACGATTGCTAATGGATTATTAAGCACCATTTTCCTGCTTGTGACGAGAGTGATGCACTGATGGGGGTGATTTGCCCTGTTGCAGGGCAAATTATCTTCCGGTTCGGTCGGTCAATGATTGCCGCAGCTGATTAGTTTGGGAGGCGTTCGGGCATCATTGTCGACTCGGGGGGATGATCGCGCTAAGCTCTTAACTACTTGTTTTATCGACTCTCTTTTTTATTCATAGGCATAAAGGCCACTCAGGAGGCGCAATGAACTGGTATATCTCGGTCCTCAAGCAATATGCGGTATTCAGCGGGCGGGCCCGTCGCACCGAATACTGGATGTTTGTGCTGTGCAACGTCATCGTCATGCAACTGCTCGGCATGGTGGACAAGCTGATTGGCGGCGACAAGGAGTTCATCAGCGGCATCTACTCGCTGGCCGTGCTGCTGCCCTCGCTGGCGGTGGCGGTGCGTCGTCTGCACGACACCGACCGCAGTGGCTGGTGGCTGCTGCTGGTCCTGGTACCCATCATAGGTATTCTGGTACCCACCATAGGTACTCTGGTACCCATCATAGGCACTCTGGTGCTTATCTATTTTATGGTTTGCAACGGCCAGCAGGGGCCGAACCGCTTCGGTGACGATCCCAAAGCGGCCCCCTCGCAGGGCTTTATCGTCAGCTAACGGGCGCGGCTTGGCCAATCATCGGCCACGAAAAAGAGAGGGAGGCATCACGCCTCCCTCTCTTTTTCGTGTTGATGGCCGATCAACGCTCGATCAGCGGTGCTGATCGGTAGCTCCACATACCGTAGGTGCGCAGGGCGTCGCGGTAGATGCCGAGCAGCTCGCTCTCGCTCGGGGTAGCCAGCTCCTCGAGGGGCTTGTCGGGGTAGCTGACGCTCGCCACCTTGATGTTGGCCGGGCCAATCTGGTCGCAGGCGATTTCCAGCACCGTCTGGCCGCGGCGCACATGGCTGGCTGAGCTTACCAGCACCGCATAGTCAATCTGGTGGCGGGCGAGGGCATAGGCGCTGTAGAGGGCGTTATCCACCGTGCTGGTGGCGTAGTTCTCTTCAATCAGGCGGCTGCGGTCGATGCCATGGTTGGCCAGCCAGTCAGCCATCAGCTTGCCCTCGGTCTGGCGGTTCTGGGGCACACCGCCGGTCAGGATGATTAGCGCCTCCGGGTCGGCTTTGGCCAGCCCAAGGGTGGTTTGCAGACGGCCCAGCAGGATCTTGTCCATGCTGCCGTCGGGATTGAGGGCGTAGCCCAGGGTGACGATGGCGCGTTTGCCCTCCCTGCTGGCCTTCACCTGATCCTCGGTCAGTTCGGTCTGCAGCGGGGCGGCGGTGATCCGCTGCACCCGGGCGATGATCTCCTCCAGATCGGCGGCGCGGCCACTGCTGCGATCCGCCACTTTCGCCAGATAGCTGCGGGAGGCCTCCTTGTTACCCTTCACCAACTGCCAGATGGCGAGATAGCTGTTGATGTCGAGATCATCGGGGGCAACGGCCTGCGCCTGCTCCAGCAAGGTGATGGCGCGGCTCAGGTTGCTGTTGTAGATCTGGGCGTTGGCTGCCGAGATGAGCAGGTCGGTGCGGTAGGGTTCAAGCTGGTAGGCGGCCAGCAGCCGCTCGGTCACCAACTCCATATTGCTCGGCATCTTGGCGGTAAAACCGGCGTGGGAGATCTTGGCTGGCGACTTGTAGATCTGCAGCGCTTCGCCGAGCAACATGTCCACCGCTTGACGTTTGCTGACCAGGGTATTGAGGTCGTGCTCCATTTGCATCGAGCTCTCGGCCGCTTGCAGGGCGAGGGGCGAGAGCGCCAGCAGGCCGCCGAGGGTGAGGGCTAGAAGGGTCTGTTTCATCAAAAGGTCCTCTGTCGGGCTGAATCGCGCCGTGGCGCAGCGGCTTGTGGGCCGATGGGATAAGGCAAATGTGCGTCAATTCAGTCTGTTAGTGCCAAAGAGAGGGCAATATACCAGCTAACGGCGTGGCAAACTGTGAGTCGGGGCGAGTCGTCGGGTGATGCCACACCTGTGGCCGCAACGGTTCAGCAGCCATCTGAAAGGGACAGGGGGAGCGTGACTCCCCCTGCTGGGAGGGGCGCTGGCCCCTCCCTCTATCTATCGCGATGCAAGATAGATGGGGTGTCAATCTATCTGCTGATGAGTATTCGCGGTCAGTTCCACATCGGGGAGATGCGAGCTTCCAGCGTCTCTTGCTGCTCTTCGGGCATATCGCTGAAGAAGTTGAGCTGGGTCTGCTCTTCCACCTCGCGTACCGAGACCCGGTAGTCGGCGATCTGGCTGATGGGCACCTCTTCCTGCGGCATGATAAAGGCGATGGCCTGCAGTCTGGCCGGGTCCATCACGATCTTGTAGTAGGCGCTCGGGATCGCCACACCCTGACCGATGGACTCTTCAGAGCCGGTAAAGATGGGGCCGGTGATCACCTGCACATCCTTGCGGGAGACCGCCCACTTGTTCACCTTGTCCTCCAGCACGCGCCACGCCTTCTGGTTGAGCACCCCGATCTGCGGTGTCATGTTGCTCAGCAGGAAGCTCTCTTTCATGGTGTTCTTGTTCGATTTCATGTCCCCCGCCGGGGCCTGATGGCCACGGTCGTAGCCCGAGCCCTTGTAGTCGGAGAGGGTGGCGCGATAGGCGACCGGGATCTCCCTGTCCTCGGCGAAGGCATCCTTGCGCGGCACTGTGCCCTGTGCGCTCTGGGCGGTCATCCGGTAGGAGACCCAGTCCGCCACCTTGTAGTCGTAGTTGTAGCCGACCGCATACCCTTCACGGCAGAGCTTCTGATCCGATTCGGAGGGCAGGCCAAAGCGCACGTGGTCGCCACACGTCCAGTGGGCTGCCAGCAAGGGGGTGGCAGTGAGGGTGAGGGTAACAGCCAGAACCAATTTATTGATTTTTATCATTTTTGTGATGCTCCAGTTTAGTAGGTGGAGCCATTTGACATGAGATCTGACCAGCGCTTCAATTGCTGTTTTTTTACACGTCACCGTTCTGTGACGGCTCGCCAAGATCCGTGATGTGACTGGTTAATATGTTTTAAATCAGTGGCTTGGTCGGTGGGATGATGTGCGGTTGCTCGGCAGGCAACTAAAAGGGGCCCGTGATGGGCCCCTTGTGATGAGCTGTCTGACTGCTATCAGGCGGCGTTTGCCTTGTTGCCCAGCGTGCGGGCCAGCAGTGCTTCCGGATTGTGGATCGCCTCCTTGGTCTTCACGTCGATGACCTCGATATCGGTGAAGCGCTCGCGGTTCTTGATAGCCACGTCGTGGGCGAAGATGACGCAGCGGGCGTTGGCGACATCCTTGGCGGTAATGCGGTTGATGATGCCGTTGGCGCCCTGGGTCTCGACCTTGATCTTGATCCCCTGCTTGGCGGCGGCCTTCTGCAGGCTCTTGGCGGCCAGGAAGGTGTGGGCTACGCCAGACGGGCAGGCAGTGATGGCCAATACGTCCGCTTCCCCTTCCGCGTCAATGACTTCGAAGCTGGTTTGGGTGGCGGTCACGTCATCTTCTTCGCTCACCGGCTTCTTCAGCAGGTTGACGATGATGGCGGTGGTCAGGGCGCCGAGGATGGTACCCAGGATGTAGCCCATCTTGCCTTCAACAACCGGCAGGACAATCCAGCCACCCCAGGGGGCGTGGTTGATACTGTGCATCATGAAGCCGGTGATGTTGCCGATGATGCCGCCTGCGACGATGGCCGGGATAACACGCATGGGGTCAGCAGCGGCGAATGGGATGGCACCTTCACTGATACCGATCATGCCCATGATGGCGGCCGCTTTACCGGATTCACGCTCTTCTTTCTTGTAACGCTTCGGAGACATGAAGGTCGCCAGCGCCATACCCAGCGGCGGTACACAGATGGCGATACCGACGCCGCCCATCAGCCAGGGCTGGGTGTTGACCTGAGTCTGGGCAAACAGGGTAGCAACCTTGTTGACCGGGCCGCCCATATCGAAGGCGGTCATACCACCCAGAATGGCCCCCAGCATCACTTTACCTGAGCCCGCCATGCTGGAGAGCCAGTGGTTCATCCCTTCCATCATGGCGGCGATCGGGGCACCGATCCCCCACATCACGATGCCACACACCAGGAAGGTACCGATCAGCGGATAGATGAAGATAGAACCAAGGGAGGCCATGGAGTCAGGCAGCTTGATCCGTTTGAGCTGATTGACCACGAAACCTGCGATAAAGCCCACCAGAATGGCGCCAAGGAAACCGGTTTGATAGTGCTGTACGGCAATCCAGGAGCCGATCATGCCCGGGGCCAGGCCCGGCTTGTCAGCCAGCGAGTACGCGATGTAGCCACCCAGTACGGCAGTAAACAGAGTCAGACCGGCGATACCCATGGTGGCCATGTCTTTAAGGAAGCCCGCTTCCGGTACGGCGCCCTTGCCGCTCATCATCACCGACAGGGAGAGCAGCACACCGCCCGCCACGATGAAGGGGATCATGTGGGAGGTACCAAACAGCAGGTGCTGCTTCATGGTATTGAGGCGATCCTTGAAGGTGCGCTCTTCCGGGGCCGCCGGGGCAGTGGCTGCCGGTTTGGCGGCTGGCGCCGGTTTTTCCGCTTTCGGGCCTTGCTTGAGCAGGGTCAGGGCTTGCTCGACGGTAGTGGCCGCCTTCATCTGCTCGATAAAGCCCGGCTCCAGCAGACGGGTAGATAGCTCGGCCAGCACTTCGATGTGGTGGTTGGCGCCGCCATCCGGGGAGGCGATCATGAAGATCAGCTGGGTCGGCTTGCCATCTTCGGCGCCGTACTCGATACCCTGACGGCTGACACCGATGGCAATGGCCGGACGGCTGACCGCCTTGCTCTTGGCGTGGGGCAGGGCGACACCCTGCTCGAAGCCGGTGCAGTCCAGCTGTTCGCGGGCCCAGATATCCTTGACGAATTGCTGTTGATCAGACACGGCGCCATCGCGCGCCAGCATCTGTGCCATCTCGTCGAACAGGGCCTCCTTGCTGGTGGCCTTCAACTCCAGGCAGATGAGTCTGCCGTTGGTCATGGTGGGTAACATATTACACTCCTGGCTCCGTTGCCGAGCCGCATGATGGGGGGAACAATTGACCTGGATATTGTTCTCCCGTTGGCGCGGTGCCGAAATCGGACAAATGTGTCGTTTACTAGATTTTTGTGCTGTGAAAGTCGCCATGTGACCCAGCTCGCATATCATCATGAAAGCCAATTCATACCGATTCTTTATTTTTTTTAAATAAAAACAATGGGTTATGAATTTGTCTTGCTACTTACATGAGTGCAACGAAAAGGTTTCGCCTTCGGAGGTATGGAGATTTGTGTGCTGCTTTGAGGGCGGAAAATGTGAAGGTGCTGGCAAAACGCGTTGAGAGAACAATCAGAAAGAGGGAGGGCTGCTCTTGATGTGAGTTAATCCATCTACTGATCACTTGTTATGTGCAGCATGGGTGTCTTCGGGTTTTGTATGGTTCCTTGTTTGACAAAGCCCGCCACTTTTATGAATGGCGGGCTGTTTAGTGCTTCAGCCTTATTGAGCTGATTAATGAGGGGAGGAGAATCGGGTGTTATGTCCGAAACTTGCGTACAACCTCTTGCAGTTGTGTTGCCAACAGGTTGAGGTCGTTGCAAGCCTGAGCCATTTGTTTGGCGCCGGTCGCCACTTCTTCCGAGGCATTGCTGATGTTGACTACATTGCGATTGAGCTCCTCGCTTACCGCCCCCTGCTCTTCAGTTGCGGTGGCAATCTGAATATTCATGTGGGAGATACTGTTAACCGAGCTGCTTATTTCGGCAATAGAGGCTCCCGCTTCGCGAGCAGTGTGGACCGTCTCGGACATCATATCCTGACTCTGTTGCATGGTGACGCCCGCTTCGTTAGCACGCTGCTGCAGTTCGGAGATGATGTGGTTGATCTGGGAAGTGGAGTCTTGGGTTCGTTTGGCCAGAGTGCGGACTTCATCTGCAACTACGGCGAAACCACGACCTTGTTCACCGGCTCGGGCTGCCTCGATTGCCGCATTCAGTGCCAGCAGGTTGGTTTGCTCGGCAATCCCCTGAATGACTTCAAGCACCATGCCGATATTTCGGCTGTCATCACCCAGCTGGCGGATCACCAGAGCAGTCTCTTCGATGGCGGTAGCCACCTTTTCAATCCTGCCGATTGAGTCATTGACGGTCTCGCTGCCTTGTGCGGCTGTGTCGCTGGCCGACGTTGCTGCGCTGGCGGCGTCGTTGGTGTTGCGGGCCACCTCCTGTACCGTGGCTTGCATCTCGTTCATGGCTGTGGCCAGCTGATTGAGCTCATGTTGCTGGGCGCCCATGTTGTTGGCCGATTGCTGTGCCACCGCGCTGATCTCTTCGGCGGCCGCGCCCAACTGCACTACCGAGCCGGAGACCTCGTTGACCAGCATGCGCAGATTGGATTGCATCTCGTTGAACCCTTGAGCCAGCTTACCCAGCTCGTCATGGGAGAATTGCTTCATGTCGAGTTGGCTGGTGAGGTTGCCTGCCGCCACCTGGCGTGTCTGCTCCAGCAGGGTCATCACTGGATTGCGGATCTGCCGGATCAGCAGCCAGGCCACAATAACGACGAACAGCAAGGTTAGCGCACCGACTGCAGTGCTCAGCAGTTTTGCCCGTTCATAGGAAGCCTCACTCTGCTTGGTCGGCAGGTTGGCGACCCGATCGTTCTCCTTGCGAAGCTCCAGACCATCCTGTCCTGCCTGCTCGAGGGCTGCACGAGATTCGTTTTTGATCAGCGACTCTGCACCTTGGCAATATCTCCCTGCCGTATGGCTATTTCCAAGTCATCATGGGCTGAAAAATATTTGGCTGCTGCAGTTTTCAGCTCTGCAAACATGTTGCGATCTCGCTCCGACACGAAAGGCATCGATCCATACCGTTGCTCGGCGGCCATATACTGACTCTTTGCCGCTTCGAAAGACTGTGTGCTGCTGTTGAGGGAGTCGAGATCCTTGCCCAGAGCATCTATCACCATGTTCAGTTCGGCACGGCGAGCGTCCAGCAAGGACACATGCATCTGGCTGGATGCCCGGATGGAGGGAACGATATTGTCGCTGACCTCACTGGCGTCACGGTAAATATTGGAGAGTTGTAAAGTGGCAAACCAGGCAAAACCCAGCATCAACAAAGCGAGAGTGGTAAACGCCATGGTCAGCTTTTGCCCAATTGTCATTTTTGTCAGCATATATCCTCTTTTATCTATTTTTGTCAGGGGATCTTTGTGTGAAATTTATATCGGCGAATATATGTGATACCTTAAAAATAAATCAAATAAAAGAGATCTTAATCACAGAGGGTATTTAAGGTCTATTTCTTTACTGCGATGAGGTTTGGCTGGCATATCAAAAAATAAATATCAAATCTCTCATTACTCTGCTTTTAAATTGATTGAATTGTCAGTTCATGCGGCCTGGCTTTTTTACGGATTACGTCAACTCTAAGGTGTGGTGTAAATGAAAAATCACTATATATCATAATCTTATGGTTTTTTCTTAAGTTGTTATTTTCGACAAAGTTCGAATGGTTTGCTTGGAATTAAATTATAGAACGACTAAAAAATAGGGCCGCATCTCGAAAAATCAAAAGAGACCCCTTTCGTTTGCATTATTAATGGTTCTGTATGACTACAGCTGCTAAATGTTTACAGACCGAATGATGATGGCTCGGGAAAGGTTTAATGGCGATGCATCTATGTGCTGTTTTAGTTTTCATCAGGGGGTGAAAATAGTAGAGGGTAGAGTTGTTATTTTTATTTCCTCCATTTTAGCCGGATACTCAGAGTGTCGCCGTTGCTTGTGCAGGCTGGAATTTTCTTCGTTTCAGCAGACCCAGTCATCTGCATCAGGGGTGCGCCAAGCTCAGGCGACAAACCTGTGGAGCTGGTTGTGGGCAGGATGCAGTCAGGGATGGACTTCAGAGCGAGATGCCTGAAGGAAGGTAGGCATAAGAGAGCAGTAGAGATACAGACGGACTTGACTGGTAGGCCATATTGCTCTGTTGGGAGGGGGAGGCATATTCCCCCTCCAACGAGAGTCGGCTCTTATGTTGATTAGCAGCGGTTGCCGGCGCGGGCGACCCGCCCTTCGGCCAGCAGTTGATAACTGCCAGTCGCTGCAGGAATAAAAGCTGATTGCCCCTTTTCCAGACGCAGTGACTGTTCGCCTTGCTTGAGGGTCACTGTGTCATCGATGGCAAACAGGATCTCGGCGCTGGCAGTGGTGAGCTGATGCTCGCCAGCCGGGTAGACGCTGAAAGTGAAGTCAGGTACCGGCACGTCGAAGTGCTGTACCGCACTATCACAGCGGGGGGCCAGCAGGATCTGGTCGTCCGGCTTGGGCAAGCAGCGGGTGCAATCCAAGAGCTCTGCCACATCGATGTATTTGGGGGTGAGGCCGGCGCGCAGCACGTTGTCCGAGTTGGCCATGATCTCGAGGCCGGTGCCGCGCACATAGGCGTGCGGGGTACAGGCATCGAGGAACATCGCCTGACCGGGTTTGAGGGTCACCACGTTGAGCAGCAGCGGCGAGAAGAGGCCCACATCTCCCGGGTACTGGGCCGCCAGACTGGTGATAAGGGCAAACGTCTCCTCATCCTGATGGGCGGCGGCATAGGTCAGCAGCCCTTCCAACGCCTCCTCCTTGCGCGCCCCTTCCAGTACCAGCAGCTGGTGGAAGAAGTGCTGCAGGCCCGCTTCATTCTGGCTGGCGGCAAGGGCTGCGGTCAGATCGGCGATGGCCGCCAGATTGACCCGCTCGAACAGTGCCAGAATGGCCGGGATGGCGCGAAAGCCGTTCATCGCCTGATAGGGGGTGAGGGCAAAGACTAGCTCCGGCTTATGGTTCGGGTCCTTGTAGTTGCGATTGCTCGCCTTGATATCGATGCCTGCGGCCTCCTCTTTGGCAAAGCCCGCTTCAGCCTGAGCCTTGCTCGGGTGCACCTGAATGGAGAGAGCCTTCTCGGCACACAACACCTTGAACAGGAACGGCAGGCTGCCAAAACGGGCGAAGGTGGCCTCACCCAGCGCGGCGGCCGGAGCACTATCGATCACCGTAGAGAGCTTTTGCACACTGCCCGCCAGCGTCACCTCGGAGCAGCCGTTGGGGTGAGCCCCCATCCAGAGCTCGGCCTGGGGTTTGCCTTGCGGGTTGGGAATACCAAACAGGGTGGTGAGGGAGTCATGACTGCCCCAGTCATAGTCTTGAATCGGGTTTTGCATCAACAGAAAGGAGGGCAGATCGCTACTGCTCATAAGGGACGCCTCGTCTAGTTTGAAGAAAATCGGGTGCAGAAAAGGGTGGCATTACTGCTGTGGACCGGACTATAACATGGGCGGTCGTGCGCGCCGCAACCGCTTGCCTCTCTCTTGATCAGGATCACCATGTCTCTCATCTTCAGCCAACTGCTCGACGGAGCCCTGAGCGAACAGGTTCCATTTGACCAAATCTGGTTTGCCAGTGAACAGGGGGTGCCACCCAGTTTCAGCTATCAGGTCAACTTTCCCCGCCTCGAGCTGGTCTTTAGCGGCGAGTATCTCAACCAGATCTGGGACAGGGAGGAGGGGGTCAGAGAGATCAGCGTGTTACCAGGGCAGGCGCTCTATATCCCTCCCAACGGCTGGAACAAGCCGCTCTGGACCACCGACTGCTCGGTGCTGAGCCTGCTGTTTGGCAAACGCCAGCTGGGGTTCAGCCTGGTGAGCAAGCGCCGTGAAGATCCCGATTTCTTCGATGTGCAAAAGCACAGCATCATGGCGCGGGCGGGCCATGTGATCGAACACATTTTGGCGGCGCTAAACGTACTGACCGAGGATCCTGGTCGCTCCCCCACCGATGATCACCTGCTGCAGGCCCTGCTGGCGAGTGCCCGTCAGCTGTTGCTGGAGTCCGCCACGGATCGGCCACGGGGGGCAGAGCTCTTTCACGGGATCTGCATCTATATCCAGGAGAACTTTCACCGTCCCATCACCCGTGACTCCATTGCCCACCGCTTCAACGTTTCAGCCAGCCATCTCTCCCACCTGTTCCGCGAGCAGGGTCATATGCGCCTTGCCGATTACATCAGCTGGGTGCGGATCGATCGGGCCAAATTCATGCTGAAAAAGTACCGCTTTCGTCTTGAAGAGGTGGCCAGTCGCTGCGGTTACAGTGACGTGAACTATTTCTGCCGGGTGTTCAAACAGAAGACCGGCTTGACCCCTTCCCAGTACCGCTCCCTGAGCCAGCCGCAGGCGGCGGCCAGCGAGCTGGAGGGATAACTGGGCGGGGTCGGCAAGGCGTGGTGACGGCGCACTGGCGGGTGGCTACCTCTTTGGTCTGACATGCTTTCTTGTCGTTTTATTATGAAAATGAATGGGCTAAGATGGCCGCGCGCAACAAACAAATTGATAACAAACGGAAGTTAGGAGATGCCGATGGAAAGCAAAGTAGTAATCCCGACCCAGGGTCAGAAAATCACAGTCGATGCCAACGGCAAGCTGCAGGTTCCCAACCATCCGATCATTCCGTTTATTGAAGGGGATGGCATCGGTGTTGACGTAACCCCGGCCATGTTGAATGTGGTGAATGCTGCGGTCGAGAAAGCCTACAAGGGCGAGCGCAAGATCGCCTGGATGGAGATCTATACCGGTGAGAAATCGACTCATGTCTATGGCGAAGGTGCCTGGCTGCCGGCCGAAACCCTGGATTTCATTCGTGAATATTGCGTGGCCATCAAGGGCCCGCTGACTACTCCGGTCGGTGGCGGTATTCGCTCCCTCAACGTAGCCCTGCGTCAGGAGCTGGATCTCTACATCTGCCTGCGCCCGGTGCGTTACTACGACGGCACCCCGAGCCCGGTGAAACGTCCTGATCTGACCGACATGGTGATCTTCCGCGAAAACGCCGAAGACATCTACGCCGGCATCGAGTGGAAGGCCGACAGTGCCGAAGCGAACAAGGTGATCGCCTTCCTGCAAAACGAGATGGGCGTGAAGAAAATTCGCTTCCCCGAGTCCTGTGGTATCGGCATCAAGCCGATGTCCAAGGCCGGTACCGAGCGTCTGGTGCGTGCCGCCATCGAGTATGCCATCGACAATGATCGCGACTCCGTGACTCTGGTGCACAAGGGCAACATCATGAAGTTCACCGAAGGTGCCTTCAAGGATTGGGGTTATGCTCTGGCTCAGAACGAGTACGGTGCCCAGCTGATTGACGGCGGCCCCTGGTGCTCCTTCAAGAATCCGAAAACCGGCAAGACCATCGTCATCAAGGATGTCATCGCCGATGCCTTCCTGCAGCAGATCCTGCTGCGTCCGGCCGAGTATGACGTCATCGCCTGTATGAACCTCAACGGCGACTACATCTCCGACGCGCTGGCCGCTCAGGTAGGCGGTATCGGTATCGCGCCGGGTGCCAACATCGGTGACGGCGTGGCCCTGTTCGAAGCGACCCACGGTACTGCGCCGAAGTATGCCGGTCAGGACAAGGTCAACCCGGGCTCCTTGATCCTCTCCGCCGAGATGATGCTGCGCCACATGGGCTGGGTCGAAGCGGCCGATCTCATCATCAAGGGGATGGAAGCGGCGATCCGCAACAAGACCGTCACCTATGACTTCGAGCGTCTGATGGAAGGGGCCACCCTGCGCTCCTGCTCCCAGTTTGCTCAGGACATGATCGACCAGATGTAATCTGCTGCTTGCCAGAAACGCAAAACCGGCGCCATGTGCGCCGGTTTTTTTATCGCGAAAGAGTGAAGGGGCTTATTGCGCCTGCTCTACGTGTTGCTGATAGCGTTGCTGCCATTTGCTGGTTTCTGCTTCATCGCCCTGGGCCTTCCAGAAGGCGCAGATGGTGTTGGCAAGTTCCGAAGCCATCGCGTGATCTCCGTCACGTCGACTCATCAGATAATCTCCCAGCCAGCTTTGATATTGTTTCATTACCCGATCTCCTTATCTCATGTGCCCTTGAGGGTGCCCACCTTGACGGAAGCCTGTCGGCTCATCCTGGGGGGAACATCATCAGGCATGATGGTGCAAAGTCACGACCCGGGCAGAGAGCCCGATGGGCAATCTGGCGGCGAACGTGACGCGAGATGTCAAAAAATGAGCGCCATTTTAGCACAAACTGACCAACTTGGGGAAATTGTCGCCATGGACTGTGACAGAACAGCCCCATCCCCTTGTTCCCAAAACAGAAAACCCGCCGTGATGGCGGGTTGATTTGCAGATAAATGTGGCAAAACAGCCTAGATCTTGGCGCTGGCCAAGTACTTTGCCATCTCTTCGGCGGGCACC
>NZ_JBFODN010000277.1:0-5605 GCF_040908345.1 Aeromonas sp. R3-1 | reverse complement strand
TCTCTTTTTGGCAGAGGGTGAGCAGGGCCGCCAGCTCCTGTTTTGCCTGCTGCTGGTTCATGCCGTGCAGATCGAGATAGATCTCCGGCGGATAAATGCCCCGCTTGAGCTTTTTCAGCTCGAATTTTGACACATCTTCCCGCACGTAACGGGTCGGCCCATCATCGTCGAGATGGGGCTGATACTCATCGCTGAAATAGTGGTCAACCCCAAGCTTTTCGCGGGTTTCGCGCAATTCGCGTTTCTGCTTGACCGGGCGTAACTCGGCCCTTATGGTATCTTGCTTGATTTTCCGGGTACCTTTTATCGCATCGCGGAACAGCAGGGTTTCCTCGTCTGTCGGTGAGGGCGTTTTTTTCATCAGATGCTCATGTATTAGGTATGCGTCTTGCCCGCCAGGTAAACGGGGCTCGGGCCGGATATTACTCGACTTGGAGGTGGATTTGGACAAGATATTTATCGATGAGGTGGTTGCCGAGATGCACACCATCCAGGACATGTTGCGTTGGGCCATGAGTCGTTTCAACGACGCCGGGATTTTTTACGGTCATGGAACCGACAACGCCTGGGATGAAGCTGTGCAGCTGGTACTGCCCGCGTTACATCTGCCACCGGATGTAGACCCGGCCATGCGCCACTCCCGTCTCACCAGCAGCGAGCGTCACCGTATCGCCGAGCTGATTATCCGCCGGGTACAGGAGCGGGTACCGGCCGCCTACCTGACCAACAAGGCCTGGTATGCCGGTTGGGAGTTCTACGTGGACGAGCGGGTGCTCATTCCCCGTTCCCCCATTGCGGAGATGGTGGCCAACCGTTTCGCACCCTTCCTCAAACATGAACCGACCCGGATCATGGACTTGTGCACTGGCTCCGGTTGCATCGCCATCATCATGGCCCACGAGTTCCCGGAAGCGGAAGTCGATGCCATCGACATCAGCATCGATGCGCTGAACGTGGCCGAGCGCAACATCAACGATCACGGGCTGGAACAGCAGGTCATTCCGATCCGCTCCGATCTCTTCCGTGATCTGCCGGCGGGCGACAAGTACGATCTCATCGTCTCCAACCCGCCCTATGTTGACTCCGAAGATATGTCGGATCTGCCGGACGAGTTCCGTCACGAGCCCGAGCTGGCGCTGGCGTCCGGCTCCGATGGTCTCAAGCTGACCAAACGTCTGCTGGCCCATGCGGCAGATTTCCTCAAGGATAACGGCGTGCTGGTGGTCGAAGTTGGCAACAGCATGATCCATCTGGAAGCCCAGTTCCCCGAGATCCCCTTTACTTGGGTTGAATTCGAAAACGGCGGTCACGGCGTCTTTGTGATGACCCGTGACGAGCTGGTGCAGTATCAGGATCATTTCGCCATCTACAAGAACTAAGCAGGAGCGCGCATGGCAGGGAACAGTTTTGGTCAACTCTTTCGGGTCACTACCTTTGGCGAGAGCCACGGCCTGGCGCTGGGCGCCGTGGTCGATGGTTGCCCGCCGGGGCTGGAGATAAGCGAAGCGGATCTGCAGGGAGACTTGGATCGGCGCAAGCCGGGCACTTCCCGCTACACCACGCCGCGCCGCGAGCCGGATGAGGTGAAGATCCTCTCCGGGGTGTTCGAGGGCAAGACCACCGGCACCTCCATCGGGCTGCTCATCGAGAATACCGATCAGCGCTCTAAGGATTACTCCGATATCAAGGATCTGTTCCGGCCGGGTCACGCTGACTACACCTATCACCAGAAGTATGGTCAGCGGGACTATCGCGGCGGTGGTCGCTCCTCGGCACGCGAGACCGCGATGCGGGTAGCTGCGGGGGCCATTGCCAAGAAGTACCTCAAACAGGTGCATGGCATCGAGATCACCGGTTTTCTCTCCCAGCTCGGCCCCATCAAGGCGGAAGGCTTTGACGCGGCGCAGATTGAGCAGAATCCCTTCTTCTTCCCCGATGCGGGCAAGCTGGAAGAGCTCGATCAATACATGCGTGACCTGAAAAAAGAGGGCAACAGTATCGGTGCCAAGGTGCAGGTCATTGCGCGCAATGTGCCGGTGGGTCTCGGTGAGCCGGTATTTGATCGTCTCGACGCCGATATTGCCCACGCCATGATGGGCATCAATGCGGTGAAAGGGGTGGAGATCGGTGACGGCTTTGCGGTGGTGGAGCAAAAAGGCTCCGAGCATCGTGACGAGATGACCCCGGCGGGCTTTGCCAGCAACCATGCGGGCGGCATTCTGGGTGGGATCTCGTCGGGTCAGGATATTGTGGTGAGCATGGCGCTCAAACCGACTTCCAGTATCACTGTGCCGGGCAAGACCATCAATACCGAAGGCGAGGCCATCGAGATGATCACCAAGGGTCGTCACGATCCTTGTGTCGGCATTCGCGCCGTACCCATCGCCGAAGCCATGCTGGCGCTGGTGTTGATGGATCACCTGCTGCGCCATCGCGCCCAGAATCAGGGGGTGTTGACCCATACCCCGCAGCTGCGCTGATCGCTATTGCTGCTCATCGACTGATCGCTCCCTGTTCGGGGAACAAGTTCGACAATACCAAAAAGGCGACCTTCGGGTCGCCTTTGCTATTTCAGGTGGCGGCTTATCCCGTCAATGCTTGCGGAGGGTGCGGGTCAGCAGATCTGCGGCGCCCGGATCGGCATTGAGGCGACACCTGGGGGGCGAGAACTTGTTGTGGGGTTTGGGCAAGGCATGAATGGCCTCGTTGACTTTGAGGATCTGTTCTTCGCTCACGCTGTTTTTGGCAAACATCAGACTGACCGGCTGGTGGTGTAGCAACAGCTGGCAGCTGATAAACTCTTCGGCCCCCAGCTGGGCCAGCCGGTAGCGGGCATATTGCCACTCCATGATGATGCCATCGAGGCGGCGAGCCAGCAGCAGATCGATCATCCGCTCATCGGCGTTGTATTCGGTCGCCATTTTAAGCGCCGGGCAGCTATCCATCTGATGCATGGGGCGGGTGCCGCGTAACTTGCCTATCTTGAGCCCTTTCTCGTTGCACAACGCGGGCAGATTATCGAGCTGCGCCCAGCGATCCTGATGGCCGGGAATCGGGTCATTGCTCAGCAGCACATAGGCACTCTGGCGGTAGGGGGTCGAGAAGCGGGCATAACTCTGGCGCTCCGGCAGAGGGAGGGCGGCCATCGCCACATCCAGCTGATCGTGTTCTACCAGATGCAGTGCCCGCGCCCAGGGAAGCTCGCGAAACTTGGGGGCAAAGCCCGCCTGGGTGAGGATCTGGCGGGTCAGGCTGACATCCAGCCCATCCAGCTCACCTCGGTTGTTGATTTGGCTGAAGGGGGGCCAGTGGCTCCAGGCCACGGTCAGAGTCTGACTGGCCTGCAGTGCTGGACTTAGCAGCAGAAGCAGCAGGCCAACCCTTGCCTGCCAGCTGCCGCGGGGACGATATGGCGTGGTCATAGCTAAACCTCGTTATTGTGTTCTTCAATCCCGTGCTTTTGCCCCGCGAGCCATGCCTGCGAGGGCTGATATTGTGTTGCCAGTTAATAGTGTGGTGTGTGCTACATCAATCAACGGGATTATTCGGGGGGCAGAAGGGGGATTTTCTCTTCGTGCTGGGAGGCGCATCACATTTTTCTCGTTTATCCCGTGCAACTCCGTTAGACTGCGCCTCTATTCTTTCCCCTTTGCTCTGCTCCCCGGGGAAATCGTTGTTTTCTCAATAGGCCCAGATCTTGTGAGATGGCATCGGCTCAGCAGAGGAGCCCCACCACAAATCCCCGGAGCCCCTATCTCTAGCAGGTAATTATGAGTTTTACTTCCCTCGGTCTGGCCGAACCCTTGTTGCGTGCCGTTGCCGAACAAGGCTACGACACCCCGTCTCCCATTCAGCAGCAAGCGATCCCCGCCGTTCTGGCTGGCCGCGATCTGATGGCGGCGGCCCAAACAGGGACCGGCAAGACCGCAGGCTTTACCCTGCCGATGCTGCAACGTCTGATGGAGAGCAAGCGCAAGGTGTCTCCGAACCGCATTCGTGCGCTGGTGCTGACCCCGACTCGCGAGTTGGCCGCCCAGGTGGGCGAGAGCGTGCGTAACTACGGCAAACACCTGCCGATGCGCAGCCACGTGGTCTTCGGCGGCGTCAGCATCAATCCACAGATGATGGCGACTCGCCGTGGTCTGGACGTGCTGGTGGCCTGTCCTGGCCGCCTGATGGATCTCTATAACCAGAATGCCGTCAAGTTCGACGAAGTGGAGATCCTGGTACTGGACGAAGCGGATCGCATGCTCGACATGGGCTTTATCCGCGACATCCGCCGCATCCTGGCTCTGATGCCGAAGAAGCGTCAGAACCTGCTCTTCTCCGCCACCTTCGCTGACGAGATCCGCGAACTGGCCACTGGTCTGCTGGATAACCCGGCGGTGATCGAAGTGGCCCCGCGCAACAGCACTGCCGAGCGTATCGAGCAGTTGGTGCATCCGTGCGACAAGGCCAACAAGATCGCGCTGCTGAGTCATCTGGTCACCAGCAACAACTGGCAGCAGGTGCTGGTGTTCACCCGTACCAAGCACATGGCCAATCGCGTTGCCGAGACCCTCGACAAGAACGGCGTCAGCGCCGCCGCCATCCATGGCAACAAGAGCCAGGGGGCCCGTACTCGCGCACTGGCCGGTTTCAAGGATGGTAGCGTCAAGGTGCTGGTGGCGACCGACATCGCCGCCCGTGGTCTGGACATCGACAAGCTGCCGCAAGTGGTCAACTTCGAGCTGCCCAACGTGGCAGAAGATTACGTGCACCGTATCGGTCGTACCGGCCGTGCCGGTGCTGCCGGTCACGCCATCTCGCTGGTGGCGGCCGACGAAGGGAAGCTTATCAAGGCGATCGAGCGTCTGACCAAGCAGAACATCCCGTGCGAGCAGGTAGCCGGTTTTGAAGCCTCCCGCGAGACCTTGGACAACATCGCCCGTGGTATCGGCGCGCCGCTGCGTAAAGAGCCTCGTGATCCGAGCGAGCAGCGCCGTGCGCCGCGTCCGCAAGGTCAAGGTCAGCGTCAAGGTGCCGGTCGTTCCGCCTCCAATGGCAATGCGGGTGGTGCACGTACCGGTAACGGTGGCAAGCCCAAGCCGCAAGGTGGTCAGCGTCCGGCTGATGGTGCTGGCAAACCGGCTCAGGCCCGTCGTCCACGTCGCTCTACCCACAACCAGTAAGCGGCTCGGGAGCTTGACTCCCAAGCTTATGCTGTTGTCTAGTCCTGAAATAGGTTTACACATTTTCAACTAGCATTTCTCTACTCAGAACCCCCTATGTACCGCATCGGGGGGTCTGTATTTCAACGCATGATGCGGCCGCTCCTCGTTGTAAATATCTACTGCTTCACACACCATTTCCCGCGCTTGCGTCAAATCCAGCGGGCTTTGCAACAACAACTCTCCTTTCAAAATCCCGTTCACCCGCTCCGCCAACGCATTCTGGTAACAGTCATACCCATCCGTCATCGAGCATGTTACCCCGTACCGTTCATGTAATGACTGATACAGCCCCGAGCAATACTGCACGCCGTGGTCCGAGTGATGGATGAGTTCACCGTCGCCACACCGTTGCTTCAGCGCTTTCCTGAACGCCATCGCCACCGACTCGGCGT
>NZ_JBFODN010000276.1:0-18978 GCF_040908345.1 Aeromonas sp. R3-1 | reverse complement strand
GGGTCGATTAGGCAGCCTAATCGACCACGGTAAGCGCGGCTCGGAAGAACCAAGGGCCAGACGCGAGGTTATTTCAGGCTGGCGTAGAAGGCGGCCAGATTGTCGATATCCGCATCGGTCAGCGGCGCCATGAAGGGGTCCATCAAGGGCTCTTTGCGGGTGCCATCCTTGAAGGCTTTCAACTGTTTCACCAGATAGGCGGCATTCTGACCCGCCAGATGGGGATAGTTGGGGATCATTGCCTTGCCTTCCACCCCGTGACAGGCGGCACAGACCGCCGCCTTGGCCTTGCCTGCCTCGATATCTGCAGCCTTGGCCTGATGACCCCACGCCAGTGCCAGCAAGGGCAGGGCATATACCCATTTTTGCATCTTCTTCTCCTTGAATTGAAAAATGATGGTCGCCAGTTAGCGCAAGCATGGCTGACGGCAGTATAAAGAGTGACACGAGCATACGCAGGGACGAATGGCACAACCATGAAGTTGATCAACACTTTTGCGACCGAGCTGCCCTGGGCCTGTGAACCCGTGGTCCCCCAGCCGCTGCAGCAACCCCGGTTGCTTCATCTCAACCGGGCTTTGCTGGATGAGTTGGGGTTGGGAGGCGTCAGCGAGGCTGACTGGATCGCCTGTTGTGGTGAGGGAAAAGTGCTGCCCGGCATGCAGCCGGTGGCGCAGGTCTATGCGGGCCATCAGTTCGGGGGTTATAGCCCCCGGCTTGGGGATGGTCGCGCGCTGCTGTTGGGTGAGCAGCAGGCGCCGGATAGTCAGCGCTGGGATCTGCACCTGAAGGGGGCAGGAAAGACGCCGTTTTCCCGCTTTGGTGACGGCCGCGCCGTGCTGCGCTCGAGCATTCGCGAGTATCTCGCCTCCGAAGCGCTCCATGCTCTCGGCATCCCGACCACGCGGGCGCTGGTATTGGTGGGGAGTCAGGAGCCCGTTTATCGCGAGCAGGTTGAGACCGGGGCGACCGTGCTGCGTACCGCCCCCAGTCATCTGCGCTTCGGCCATATCGAGTATTTCGCCTGGAGCGGGCAGGGAGAGAAGATCCCGCCACTCATCGACTATCTGCTGCGCCACCACTTCCCCGAGCTGGAGAGTGGCGCCGAACTGTTTGCCGAAGTGGTGCGCCGCACCGCGCGGTTGATTGCCAAATGGCAGGCTGCGGGGTTCTGTCACGGGGTGATGAACACCGACAACATGTCGCTGCTCGGCTTGACGCTGGATTATGGCCCCTACGGCTTTATCGATGCCTATGTGCCAGATTTTGTCTGCAACCACTCGGATCCGGCGGGCCGCTACGCGCTGGATCAGCAGCCCGCGGTCGGTTACTGGAATCTGCAAAAGCTTGCGCAGGCGCTGGCTGGCCATGTAGACGGTGATGCACTGACTGCGGCGTTGGCCCAGTACGAGCAGCAGCTGATGTTGCACTACTCCGAGTTGATGCGGGCCAAACTCGGGCTGGCGGTGTGGGAGGAGGATGACCCGGCTCTGTTCCGCGAGCTGTTCCGGTTGCTGGCGGCCCACAAGGTGGATTACCACCTGTTCCTTCGTCGTCTCGGTGAGGTGACGCAAGAGGGGGCGTGGCCCGCGTCTCTGCTGGTCCTGTTGCCTGAACCACTGGGTTGGCAGGCATGGCTGGAGAGCTATCGGGCGCGGCTAATGCGCGAAGGCAGCGAGGATGCCGTGCGCAAGGCGCAGATGGATGTCATCAATCCCAAGTATGTGCTGCGCAATGCGCTGGCCCAGCAGGTGATCGACGCCGCCGACACAGGGGATATGCGGCCGTTCGAGCGGCTGTTCGCCGCCTTGCACCGTCCCTTTGATGAACAACCCGAATATGAGGATCTCGCCACCCCGACTCCGGCATGGTATTGCGGTGGTGAGCTCTCCTGCAGTAGCTGAGAGACACGGAATGAGTTGGCAAATCAAACAGGTAGATAGCGAAGCTGGCGTGGTTACGCTGGATTGCCCAGCACTCGACTGGGACACGTTTCCGCTGTTGGCGCAGGCCTTGCTACGAGATTGGGAGCTGCAGCCGCTCGAGCAGGATGCGGGGGCCGACCGCCATAGCTGGTTGCTGGAGTTTGAAGGGAGCCAGTTTCGGCTGGAGTACGAACACTACAGCGGCTGCTGGCTGGAGGCGGTGCGCCCGGCGGATCGGGAGGCGCTGCTCTGGCTCGCCAGACAGCACAAGGCGTGAATATCGACCACAAGGCCAGCTCTACCACTGGCCAACCTGGATGAGCGTAATCGCATAAAGATTGAACTATCGGTTTTGGGGCGTATAATCTCGCCCCTCGATTATCGCCAATGGTGGCGATATGGGTTCCCTAACCCCATTAACCAAAAAGGTCACAAGATGAATCTGACCCCTGCGCAGTACCAAACGGCGCTCGTTCGCCTGTCGTTGTTCCACATCCTGATCATTGCCAGCAGCAACTATCTGGTGCAGCTGCCGATCACCGTGTTTGGCTTCCACACCACCTGGGGTGCGTTCAGCTTCCCGTTTATCTTCCTCGCCACTGACCTGACGGTGCGGATCTTCGGTGCCGGTCTGGCGCGCAAGATTATCCAGACCGTGATGCTGCCAGCACTGGCGGTCTCCTATGCGCTCTCCGTACTCTTCTTTGAAGGGAGTTTCCAGGGCGTTGGTCATCTGGCCGAGTTCAACCTGTTCGTGGCTCGTATCGCGCTGGCCAGCTTTATGGCCTATCTGGTAGGGCAGTTCATGGATGTGGTGGTGTTCAACCGGCTGCGTCTGCTCAAGCAGTGGTGGATTGCACCTGCGGCCTCCACCCTGTTCGGTAATCTGGTCGATACCATCGCTTTCTTCAGTGTGGCCTTCTGGCGCACGACAGATCCTTTCATGGCAGAGCACTGGGTCGAGATCGCAACCGTCGATTACGTATTCAAGTTGCTGATAAGTCTTGGTTTGTTCGTGCCGCTCTACGGTGTC
Organism: Aeromonas sp. R3-1; assembly: GCF_040908345.1. Classification (NCBI taxonomy): domain Bacteria; kingdom Pseudomonadati; phylum Pseudomonadota; class Gammaproteobacteria; order Aeromonadales; family Aeromonadaceae; genus Aeromonas; species Aeromonas sp. R3-1. The sequence goes on along the minus strand of NZ_JBFODN010000276.1, from coordinate 16,020 downwards.
TTGCTGCGCTACCTCAGCCGCAAGCTGGTGGGCGAGGCCGGATTATCCAGCCTGCAAACGGCCACCCGGCAAGCCTGACCAGATTGACCACCCTTCGCGGTGGTCAATTTTTTTGCACTTTCTGCAAATAGCGCTTGCCTAGTTAAATGAGAATGATTATTGTTAACTTGTTTTCCGGGAAAGACTTCATTCGTTCCAACGTGATGGACTTCTTGTGAAGGCACGACATTGCTCACATTGCTTCCAGTTAAGGGCCAGTTTATCTGGCCCTCTTTTTTGTCATTTTTCAGCAAGTTGCAGGCATAAAAAACGGGAGCCAAGGCTCCCGTCGTCACGCTGTTTGTGGCTTACTCGATATCGAGTGCCTCGGGGGAGAGGATTACCCCTGTGGTATCGGCGTAGAGGTGGTCGTCAGGCAGGAAGGTCACGCCACCGAAGTTGACCGGCAGATCGGTCTCCCCTACATCCTTGCTGTCGGCACCGACCGGAATGGCTGCCAGTGCCTGAATGCCGATATCCAGATCTTCCAGAATATCGACTTCGCGGACGCAGCCGTAGCAGACAATCCCTTCCCAATCATTCTCGGCCGCCGTGGTGGCGATGTCGCTGTCGATCAGGGCACGGCGCATGGAGCCACCGCCATCGATCAGTAAGACGCGTCCCAGTCCGTTCTCTTTGACGAGTTCACGGATAAGACCATTCGATTCGAAGCATTTGACGGTGGTGATGACGCCGCCGAAAGAGGCGCGGCCGCCGAAGGAGCAGAGCATGGGTTCAAGCACATCCACCATGTCCTGATAGATGTCGCACAGTTCAGAAGTATTGTATTCCATAGTGTCAAATCCACGGCTGGAAACAGGTGCAACCAGTATAAGGAGTGGGTGTGGCATTTCAATGAATATTCCTTGCACAGATCACCTGTCGCCGCTTTTCTGCATAAGCTCAATGCAGTTCACTGTCTGTTTGCGAGAGGTCCATCGTGCTTATCCGTCATAAGTTGATCCTGAATACCGTGCTGGTTGCCGTTGCCATGCTGGTACTGAGCGGCCTGTTTATCTACTCCAGCCAGGTGCACCGTCATCTGACCGAAGCCCAGCGCAATATCGACCAGCTGGAGATCGCCATGCTCAACCTGCGGCGGGCCGAGAAGGATTTTCTGATCCGCAAGGATATGGCCTTCGTCGAGCGCTTCAATCAGGGGCTGTCAGACTTTCACCAGCACAATCGGGAGCTGGTGACCGATGACAATCTGGCGGCCGTCGAGGGGGAGCTGACCAGACTGGATCAGCAGATCAGCGGCTATGGCAAAGCCTTCAACGATCTGGTGGCCCAGCAGCAGAAGATTGGTCTGGGGCCGGAGGAGGGGCTCTATGGCAAGCTGCGAGCGGCGGTGCATGAGGTGGAGAATGGGCTCAAGCAGCTGGATCAGCAGGGGTTGCTCATCACCATGCTGCAACTGAGGCGGGCGGAGAAAGACTTCATGCTGCGTTCCGATATCCAGTATCTGGAGCGTTTCGAGACCTTGCACAAGAGTTTTCAGGATAGCCTTGCCACTTTGCCGGAGGCGGGTCGCGGCAAGCTGGAGCAGGCCAGCAAGCAGTACCGGCAGGACTTTGTGGCGCTGGTGCAGGGGATGCAGGTACTGGGGCTGAAAGAGGATGAGGGGTTGCGCAACCAGATGCGGGATCTGGTGCATCAGACCGAACAGGGGTTTGCCGCCGTCGATCAGCACATTGTCGCTGAGCTGGAGCGGCAGAGCGCTCGCCTCAACAGCCTGATGCTGGTCTGTGGCGGGGTGATTGTGGTGCTGATCGGTATCATGAGTGTGTTGCTGGGGCGCAGCATCGACCGCCCCATTACTCAGGTGAATGATACCGTCAACCGCATTCGTCAGGATAATGACCTGCGCCTGAAGATAGAGCTGCGCGGGGCAGATGAAATGGCCCAGCTGGCAGGTAATCTCGACGTGATGCTGGGCGGGTTTCGCAACCTGATTGGCGATGTGAAGCAGAGCGTGCACACCCTGACCGAAGCGGCTGATCACCTCTCGGCCAACGTCAAACGCACTAGTGAAGGGGCGGCGCGCCAGCTGCAGGAGACCGACATGGTGGCGACCGCGTCCACCGAGATGGGCTCCACCATCGAAGAGATCGCCCGCAACACCGAGCAGGCGGCAAACAATGCGCAGGCGACCAACAACAAGGCTATGGAGGGGCGGGCTGCGGTCGAGAATACTGTCGAGCAGATCCGCTCGCTGGCGGGCAATCTGGAGAGTTCATCCCGCGAGGTGAGCCAGCTGCAAAAAGAGAGCGAGACCATCGGCTCCGTGCTCGATGTGATCCGCGGCATTGCCGAGCAGACCAACCTGCTGGCCCTCAACGCAGCCATCGAAGCAGCTCGGGCAGGAGATCAGGGGCGTGGTTTTGCGGTGGTGGCCGATGAGGTGCGCAATCTGGCCATCCGTACCCAGAAATCGACCCAGGAGATTGCCGGCATCATCAGCTCGCTGCAGAAACAGACCGGCAGCATCGTCGAGGTGATGGCGACCTGCCGCGAGCAGGGCAACCGCAGCTCGGATCAGGCCAGTACCGCAGGGGAGTTGCTGGGGCAGATCACTCAGGATGTTACCAACATCATGGACATGAGCACCCAGATTGCTGCGGCTATAGAACAGCAGAGTCTGGTGGCCAACGAGGTGAACCGCAACGTCAACAACATCCGCGACATCGCCCAGGAGTCGAGCATCATGGCAGAGGAAAATGCGAGATCCAGCGAGGGTCTCAACGAGCAGGCCCAGCTGCTCAACAAGGCGGTGGCAAAATATCGGGTTTAGTGAGCGGACTGGCATCCTTGTGAGGTTTTTGCACCAGAGTGGCAATGATTTGATCGTAGTGGCTGTTATTGGGGTAATTCGCTCATATAATCGCCGCCACTATGATGATTCGGAAGGATTCGATGGCAAAGTTGCTGGTGGCCGTATTCGGGCTGCTCTGTTCCTGTCTGGTGTTGGCAGGCTCGGCGCCTCAGGCTACCCCACTCAAGCCCGGTATGGAGCCGCTACTCAGCTGGTTCAACGGGGCCTTTACGAGCCGGGAGCAGGCCAGTTACGACAGCCGCTTTACCAGTGCCGAGCTGCGCCTGATGGAGATCTGGCCCGGCTATCAGGGCTATCGCTGGGTCTATGCCGAGCAGTACCTGAGTCTGCGCTCCGTCCGTCCTTTCCGCCAGCGCATCTATCGCTTCTCACCCGCCCCTGACGGGCGGATCCTGATGGCCGAACTGACCATGCCCCGTGCCACCGATTTTGCCGGTGCCTGGCATGATCCCGCCCTGCTCGACAGCCTGACCCCACAGCAGCTCTCCTTGCGCCACGGTTGCGAGATCTGGCTGACACGCACTCCCTCCGGCGAATATGCCGGTCACACCCGGGTGGGCCATTGCTCCACCGATTTTGGTGGTGCCACGACGCTGGTGCAGCATATCTGGATTGGCCCCGACAGCGTCAGATTGCTGGATCGCGCCTATGACAACGCAGGGAGTCCGCGCTGGGGCAGCCCGGGTGAGGGCTATGTCTATTTGCGTCGTTCCAAAGGATTTGGCCAGTAGGGGCGAGTGCGTCTGGCTGCGGGAACATGAAGGATGAAAAACAGGGATCGTAAAAAAGGCGCCCATTGGGCGCCTTTTTCAGAATTCTTCAGAAGTAAAATTACTTCTTGGTGGTCATCGCACCGAAACGCTTGTTGAACTTGTCTACGCGGCCGCCGCTAGAAACTTCTTTCTGCTTGCCGGTGTAGAACGGGTGGCACTCGGAGCACACGTCCAGGTTCAGATCTTTACCGATGGTAGAGAAAGTGTTGATGACGTTACCGCAAGAGCACTTGGCGGTGATGGCTACGTAGTCAGGATGGATACCAGCTTTCATGGACAACCTCAATTAATAGGCCGTGTCGCCATCCGATCTCTTGTCGGACACCACACGATTGTTGAACACAGTTTCAAAGGCTGCGAATAATATAGGAAATGCCTGAGATCAGGCAAGTGGCTTCGCAGAAAAAATAGGCAACCCCTGGTGAATTTTTCCCAAACGCTGGATCTGGTTCGTGTCGCTGTCCCGGTACCGTTACGCCGTCACTTCGACTATCTCTCTCCCCTGCCGTTACCTGCCCCCGGTTGCCGGGTCGAGATCCCTTTCGGTCCCCAGACCCTGGTCGGGCTGGTGGTGGATCATCCGGTTGACAGCCAGGTGCCCCGCAACAAGCTCAAGCCCATCAAACGTGTACTCGATGCGGCGCCGGTGCTGGGGCCGGATATTCTGGCGCTGATGAACTGGAGCGCCAGCTACTATCAGCATCCGCTGGGGGAAGTGCTGCCCCACGCCCTGCCGGTGTTGGTGCGCAAGGGGGAGCCTGCCGCTTATCGTGAACTGGAGTTCTGGTTTGCTACTGAGGCTGGCATGGCCATCGACCTTAACGAGCTCAAGCGGGCGGCCAAGCAGCAGCAAGCGCTCGCCTTGCTGCGCAAGGGGCCGCAGACCCCTTCCGCCCTCAAGCAGGAGGAGATCCAGAGCGCCGCTCTCACCGCGCTGGAGAAGAAGGGGCTGCTGGAGAAGCGTTCGCTGGAGCCGAGCCACGACGGCGATTGGGCCGCCCGTTTTGAACCGGGGGAGGGGCTGCGCCTCAATGGCGAGCAGGCGCTGGCTGTCTCTGCCGTTACCAGCCAGAGCGACAAGTTCGGTGCCTTCCTGCTGGATGGCATCACCGGCTCCGGCAAAACCGAGGTGTATTTAAGCATCCTTGAGCCCTTGCTCAAGGCGGGCAAGCAGGCGTTGGTGATGGTGCCGGAGATAGGTCTCACCCCGCAGACCATCAACCGCTTCCGGCGCCGCTTCAACGTGCCGGTGGTAGCGATGAACTCCGCCATGAACGATCGGGAACGGCTCGACGCCTGGCTCGCCTGCCGCGACGGCGGCGCCGCCATCCTGATCGGCACCCGCTCGGCGGTGTTCACCCCGTTTCACAACCTCGGCATCATCATCATCGACGAAGAGCACGACGGCTCTTTCAAGCAGCAGGACGGTTTTCGCTACCACGCGCGAGATCTGGCGGTGATGCGGGCTCATCGTGCCGGTATCCCCATCCTGCTTGGCTCGGCTACCCCGTCGCTGGAGACATTGCACAACGCCCGCACCGGCAAGTATCACCACCTCACCCTGACTCGCCGCGCCGGCAATGCCCAGACCGCCCGTCAGGTGATCCTCGATATCAAAAACGTGCGGTTGCAGGCCGGGCTTTCCCCCCAGCTGGAGCAGCTGATGGCAGAGCATCTGGCGGCGGGCAATCAGGTGATGCTGTTTCTCAACCGCCGTGGCTATGCCCCGGCTCTGATTTGCCACCAGTGCGGCTGGAGCGCCGCCTGCGAGCGCTGCGACGCCTGGTACACCTGGCATCAGGCCGGACGACGGCTGCACTGCCACCACTGTGACAGCGTGCGCCCCTTGCCCCACCACTGCCCCGAGTGTGGCAGCAACGAACTGATCGGATCGGGAGTGGGCACCGAGCAGCTGGAACAGCTGCTTACCACGGTTTTCCCGCAATATCCGGTGGTGCGCATCGATCGGGACAACACCCGTCGCAAGGGGGAGCTGGAGACCCATCTCGGCGACATCAAGGCGGGCAAGTACAAGATCCTGATCGGCACCCAGATGCTGGCCAAGGGCCACCACTTCCCGGATGTGACGCTAGTGGGTCTGCTGGATGTGGATGGTGCCCTGTTCAGCGCCGATTTTCGCGCCGCCGAGAAACTGGCCCAGCTCTACACCCAGGTGGCGGGCCGCGCCGGTCGCGCCAGCAAACCCGGGTTGGTAGTGCTGCAGAGCCACCATCCGGAGCACGCCCTGCTGCAGGATCTGACCCAGAATGGCTACGGCCACTTCGCCGATACGGCGTTGAAAGAGCGCCGCCTGCTGGGGCTGCCACCCTTCAGCTATCAGGGGCTGTTCCGCGCCGAGGCCAATGGCCGTGACGAGGTGCAGCTGTTCCTCGCCCGCCTCGCCGATACCCTGCGCAGCGCCCGCTATCCCCACGTTCAGGTGCTGGGGCCCATCAGCGGCTTTATGGAGCGCAAGGCTGGCAAGTTCCGCATGCAGTTGCTGGTGCAGGGGCCGAACCGGGCACCGCTGGCCCAACTGCTGGATTGGGCGGTTAAGGAGCTGGAAGGCTGGCCTGAGACCAAGAGGGTGCGCTGGAGTCTGGATATCGACCCCACCGAGCTGAGTTGATGGTGGCACCGGCGCCGGTCGCTGGCAGTTATCGTCAGCGACCGATGGGTGATTTTATTTCAAGGCTCAGACCCGCAGATCGATCTGCTGCACCCAACCTCCTTTACCCTGTTCGGTGAGATAGAGGCCGGATTGGCGCAGCACCCCCTGATTGCCGCTCTCCCCCAGATGGTTGAAGGGGGTGTCGAGGGGGCGCAGCAGGATGGCGCCGATCCCCAGTTCGACCAGTGCGATAGGTGCGTGCTCCGGATGCCAGAACTGCAGGGCTGAAAACTGGCTATCCCCCTCATCCAGCACCCCGTTGCCATCCTCATCCAGGGTGGCCAACTCGCCGAAGCCATTGCCGGAGCGAGCACCAAACAGCTCGCCCCCATCGTCTATGGTGCCGTTGCCATTGCGATCCAGCGCCACAAAGCCGCTCCCTTCCCGCAGCCTCGGCAGGCTATCCTCCTTACCATCCTGATCGATATCGAAATTGACCCGTGCCTCGGTCAGATCGGCAATCTTGCCATCCAGACTGAGCACCAGCGGATCCTTGAGGGCATTGAGGGAGGTGCGCCGCTGGCTCACCTCCAGCTGGCGCCAGTCGAGCACAAAGCCGAGATCGAGCTGAATAGTCTGACCATCCCGAGTCGCTACGCTGGCTGACGCCACCACCTTGAGCTGCTCCTGTTGCAGCAGGGTGTCTGTCACCTCCATCAGTTGATCCGGCTCGGCGGCCTGAGCTGTGGCTTCTCCTTGGGTCACCCCTTCGCCCCCCTCTTCGGTGGGCTTGATCGGCTTGGGCAGCTCGATTTCGTGGCCCAGCATCGCTTCAATCATCAGCTTGATCAGCCGCTGGCGGTTATCCAGTCCATCGTCGGGAATGCCATTCTGCTCTTTGCCGACGTCCGCTGCGGGCGGGGCGGGAGTTGTTGCCGCTTGCTGGTTGGCGGCGGATTGCCTCGCGGTTTGCAGCGTCAGGGCGCTGGTGAGGGTCAGGGTGCTGCTGCGTTCGCCGGCCACTGCCGTGTTGTTGCCTTCCGGTGGATTGACGGCGGGTGGCACTGGCCCAAGATTGCGCACCTTGCGGCTCTGGACCTGCTGTTGCCGGTATTGCACCTCCCCCTGGAGGTCGTAGTGATCGATGCGCATACGTTCGCCCTCGGTGCTATACATCTGGTCAGTTATCGACCAGAGAATGAGCAGGGCTTAACACCAAATCGGACTAATCAGGGAGGTGGTTAGTACTAGGTTGCAAGGTGGTGGCGTGGCAGGATGGCAAGAGACTGGATGGTGGCGCTGTAGCTGAACATTTTCAGGTAGCGCGGCGCACTCTGGCTGACAAGCGGCATCGGTGAGGATAGGGAGAATTGCATGAGAAATTGTCTGGTGATGGACGTGGCGGGCTATGGTGGATTTCTGTCTGGCGCCCCTTGCATCAATGATGCTGAGGGCTGCACTCATGCGTAACTGTCTGGTGATGGGAGCGGCAGGCTATATCGGTTCCTATCTGGTGCCCCACCTGCAAACCTTGGGCTACAGGGTGATTGCCGGGGCGCGCCGTCCCTGCCGCTTGCCTGAGGGGGTCGAGTTTCGCCTCGCCGACAGCCTCAAACCCATCACCCTGCTGCCTGCGCTGGCGGGCATAGATACCGTCTTCTATCTGGTGCATGCCATGGGGGCGGGGGCCGATTTTCACCGGCTGGAGCAGCAGGGGGTAAAGAACTTCGCTGCCGCCGCCCGTGCTGCCGGGGTGCGCCGCATCATCTATCTCGGGGCAATCCAGCCCGAGCAATGCAACAGCCGCCATCTCAACTCCCGCCGCCACTGTGGCGAGCTGTTTCGCGAATCTGGCGTGCCGACGGTTGAGCTACGCGCCGGCATCATCATCGGGCCCGGTTCGGCGGCGTTCGAGGTGATGCGGGATCTGGTGTTCAACCTGCCGATGATGGTGACGCCCAAATGGGTGCGCTCGCGCACGCCGCCGATTGCGCTGTCCAACCTGCTTCACTATCTGGGCGGGCTGGTGGAAGCCGACGAGGTGGATGGCCGCATCTTCAATGCGGTCGGCCCCGAGCTGCTCAGCTATCAACAGCAGTTGCAGAAGTTCGCCGCCCATATCGGCAAGCGCTGTCCCATCATTCCCATTCCGTTTCTGAGTCCGCGCCTCTCCGCCTGGTGGCTGCAGTTTGTCACCTCTGTGCCGCAGCCGGTGGCCAAGGCGCTGGTGGGCGGTCTCAAGCACGATATTCCAGCCGATGACGGCCCGCTGCGCGCCTTGCTGCCGCAGACCCTGCTCAGCTTCGACGAGGCGCTGGCGGAGAGTCTGGCGCTGGAGCAGAAGCTGGGTGCCGAACAGCAGGGGCAGGAGACGCCGCTCGGCCTGCGCTGGCGCCATCCCGAATATGGTTTCTACGATCGCACCGCCAGCGGCGAGGCCATCTGCCTAGCCTCTCCCGAGGTGGTGTGGCAGGTGTTGCAGCAGCTGGGGGGTGAGCAGCGCTACTTCTACATGAACGAGCTGTGGGTGGTGCGCGAATGGATGGATCATCTGATCGGCGGCCCGGCCCGCACCCGTGGCCGCACCAATCCCGATCGCTTCGTGAAGGGTGATATGCTCGACTCCTGGCAGATCCTCGGGGTGGATGAGGGGCGCAGGCTCGATCTCTTGTTCAACATGAAGGCCCCGGGCGTCGGGCGGTTGGAGTTCAACATCCTGCCGGAGGAGTCCGGGTTGACCCGCATCCGGGTCACCGCTCACTGGCACCCGCAGGGCGCCTGGGGGCTGGCCTACTGGCTCGCCATGCTGCCGTTCCACCTCTTTATCTTTCAGGGGATGACCGAAGCCATCGCCCGTCAGGCCGAAGCGAGGGCAGGTATCCCGGTGATGGATTAACCCCTCTTCACATCATTCCCGCTGATAGAGTGCCCCGTTCGGGGCATTTTTTATGCGGCGGCCATACCCTGTTATGGCAGATAGTGGTAGGCGTCTCATGGCAAAGGCTGGCATCATGCCGCGGTCTTGTTTACCGCGGATAGATAATCAGTCAGAAAAAGAAGGGATTATGAAGAAAAAACCGTCAATTTTGGGGGGCGCCTGCATCATTGCCAGCGTCTGCGTGGGGGCCGGCATGCTCGGTCTGCCGAGTTCGGGGGCGGGGGCCTGGACCCTCTGGTCGGTGCTGGCGCTGACCGTCACCATGGTGATGATGACCCTCTCCGGCTGGATGCTGCTGGAATCCTTCCAGCACCACGATATGCGGGTCTCCTTCAATACCGTGACTCGCGAGCTGCTGGGGGAGAAGCTCAATCTCCTCAACAACCTCTCGGTCTACTTTGTTGGCGGCATTCTGCTCTACGCCTATATCACCTCCTCCGGTGCCATCCTGCAGGGGATTCTGGGGATCGACAGCAAGCTTGCATCCGTGCTGTTTGTGGCGCTCTTTTCTGCGGTGGTGTGGCACTCGACCCGCGCCGTTGACCGTATTTCGGTGGTGCTGATCGCCTTCATGATCCTCAGCTTCGCCCTCGGTGTGGCCGGTCTGCTCGGCAGTATCAAGCTGCCGACCCTGCTCGATCTGGCTGGCAGCGAGAGCCGCTACGCTCCCTATGCCATGGCGATGCTGCCGGTAGCGCTCACCTCGTTCGGCTATCACCACTCGGTGGCCTCCCTGCGTGCCTACTACCAGAACGAGCAGCAGGCCAGATGGGCCATTCTGGGGGGAACCCTGATCGCGCTGGCGCTCTACGTGCTCTGGCTGTTGGGGATCTTCGGCAACCTGCCCCGTCAGGATTTTGCTCCCGTGATTGCCAAGGGAGGTGACGTGAGTGTGCTGCTCTCCGCCCTCTCCGGGGTCATTGAATCGGAGAAGGTGGCCAGCGCAATCAACGGCTTCTCCATGGCGGCCATTCTCTCCTCCTTTATCGGGGTGGGGCTCGGTGTGTTCGACTATCTGGCTGATCTGTTCAAGTTCGATAACAGCTGCGCCGGTCGCTGCAAGACCTGGGCAGTCACCTTCCTGCCGCCGCTGGTGCTCTCCCTGCTCTTCCCGTTCGGTTTCCTGCTAGCCATCGGTTATGCCGGTGCCGCCGCCACCATCTGGACCTGCATCATCCCGGCACTGCTGGTGCTGCGCACCCGGGCGCGGGCCGAGCGGGGCGAAGTGACACCCCACTTCGTTACCCCAGGCGGCAAGCTGATGGCCTGGCTGCTGATCCTGTTCGGATTGGCGACCGCGCTGTTCCACTTCCTGTCGATGGCAAATCTGTTGCCGGTCTATCTGGGCAACTGAGTCAGGTCTACAGCTCTGACAGAAAGGGCGGCAAGGCCAACTTGCCGCCCTTTTTGCGCCATTTTTACCCCACGCAGCAGGATCTATAACTAAAGTGGTAGGTGTGAGTGGGGTAAGGTGCTGAAATAACTGGTCTGATCTGGCTGGCAGTAGCATGATCTGCTGGGAATGACCCCTGCTTTCTTTTATGATCCCCGCCCTTCTGCGTGCCCCCTGTCGGCACCTCATTTGCACCAACCACATCGGGGTCCCCCATGTCCGATCTGCGTCAAGAAGCACTCGATTACCACGCCCAGCCCGTACCGGGCAAAATTGCCATCGCCCTGACCAAGCCTGCCGAAACCGCCCGCGATCTGGCGCTGGCCTACAGCCCGGGTGTTGCCGAGCCGGTGCGCGAGATCGCCGCCAACCCGGCCGATGCCTACCGCTATACCGGCAAGGGCAATCTGGTGGCCGTCATCTCCAACGGTACAGCCATTCTGGGTCTGGGCAATCTGGGGCCGCTGGCCTCCAAGCCGGTGATGGAGGGCAAGGCCCTGCTGTTCAAGCGCTTCGCCGGCATCGACGCCATCGACATCGAGGTGAAGCACGAGACCAGCCAGCAGTTTATCGACACGGTGGCGGCTATCGCCGATACCTTCGGTGGCATCAATCTGGAAGATATCAAGGCGCCGGAGTGTTTCGAGATTGAAGAGGCGCTGATCGCGCGCTGCGACATTCCGGTGTTCCACGATGACCAGCACGGCACCGCCATCGTCACCGCCGCCGGCCTGCTCAACGCGCTGGAGATCCAGGGCAAGCTCATCAGTGACAGCCGCATCGTCTGCATGGGGGCGGGGGCTGCCGCTACCGCCTGTATGGATCTGCTGATCAAGTGCGGCGCCAGAGCGCACAACATCTTCATGCTGGATCGTCAGGGGGTGATTCACACCGGCCGCAGCGATCTCAACAAGTACAAGCAGCGTTTCGCCAACGAGACCCCGCTACGCACCCTGATGGATGTCATCGAAGGGGCTGATGTGTTTGTCGGTGTCTCCGGCCCCGATGTGTTGCCCGCCGAAGCGGTCGCATTGATGGCACCCAATCCGGTGATCTTCGCCTGCTCCAACCCGGATCCGGAGATCAAACCGGCACTGGCCCACGGGGTGCGCAGTGACCTTATCATGGGTACCGGCCGCTCCGACTACCCGAACCAGATCAACAACGTGCTCTGCTTCCCCTTCATCTTCCGCGGTGCCCTCGACGCCCGCGCCAGCCGCATCAACGATGCCATGAAGATTGCCGCGGTCGAGGCGATCCGCGCGCTGGCCAAGGAGCCGGTGCCAGCCGAGGTGCTGACCGCCGCCGGGGTCAGCGAGCTCGCCTTCGGCAAGGATTACGTCATTCCCAAGCCGATGGATGCCCGTCTGCTGCCACGGGTTGCCCGCGCCGTGGCGCTGGCAGCGGTGGCCTCCGGCGTCGCCCGCATCGAGCTGCCCGCGGACTACATGCTGTAATCCGGCGTTGCAAACGGCCCCATAGCGGGGCCGTTTTTATTTCTGTTTCTGACGACAGCCAGAGACGCCAGCCGGGTGACAGGTTGGGGCAGATGGAGGCAAATCGGGTTCAAAGGTGGTCAAACAGCGCTCTCCTCTGACACAATATTGCCACTATGACGCTAACGAGAATCAAGATGCAGCAGCCTGTCAGCGGCCGTTTGGCCCACGCCCTCTCCTTCTTGCGCCATGATGGTCGCCACTTTGCCCAGTTTGTCTGGGGCCGTTTCCAGCAGGACAGATTGACGGTTACCGCCGGTTATCTGGCCTATGTCACCCTGCTTTCGCTGGTGCCGATGATCGCCGTGGTCTTTGGCATGATGTCCGCCTTCCCGGTGTTCCAGAGCCTCAAGCAGGCGATGGAGCAGTTCGTCTACCACAACTTTGTGCCGACTGCGGGAGACATGCTCAAGGAGTACATCGACGGCTTCGTCGCCAATGCCACCAACACCACGGCAGTGGGGATCGGGGCGCTGGTGGTGGTGGCGTTGATGCTGATCTCCGCCATCGACAAGAACCTCAACTACATCTGGCGTTCGACCCAGGGCCGCCCGCTGGCGCAGGCGTTTGCCATGTACTGGATGATCCTGACCCTGGGGCCCGTGCTTATCGGGGCCAGTATCGCCATCTCCTCCTACATCTTCTCGTTGCGGCTGTTTGGCGCCGAGAGCCTGTTCGGCATCGGTTATCTGCTGTTGCGCGGCTTGCCGTTCCTCTTCTCGGTGCTCACCTTCCTGCTGGTCTATACCGTGGTGCCTAACTGCAAGGTGCGGCTGATCCACGCCTTTATCGGCGCACTGGTAGCGGCGACCCTGTTCGAGCTGGCCAAGCGCGGCTTTGCCATCTACATCACCAACTTCCCCTCCTATCAGGCCATCTACGGCGCGCTGGCCACCATCCCGATCCTGTTTGTCTGGGTCTATCTGAGTTGGCTGGTGGTATTGCTTGGTGCTGAAACCACGGCCTGCCTCGGTGAATACGAGAAGCCAGCCAGTGAAGAGCTGGGCTAAGCCATCGCCTTGCCCACTGGTTTATTGGTAGCATCGACGACCGCCCCTGCGAGGGGGCGGTCGTTCTGTTTTCAAAGGAGAGGGATGTGATTGCATTGATTCAGCGGGTCAGCGAGGCCAGCGTGACTGTCGAGGGGGAGGTGACCGGCGCCATCGGTCAGGGATTGCTGGTACTGCTCGGGGTAGAGCAGGGGGATGACGAGGCCAAGTCCGACAAGTTGCTGCATCGGGTCAGTGGTTATCGCATCTTTCCGGATCAGGAGGGCAAGATGAACCTGAATGTCAGCCAGATCGGCGGCAGTCTGCTGGTTGTCTCCCAATTCACGCTGGCGGCGGATACCAAGCGAGGGATGCGTCCCAGCTTCTCCTGCGGTGCTCACCCGAGCGAGGCTGAGCGGCTCTATGACTACTTCGTGGCCAAGGCTTCAGCCAGCGGCATCCCGACCGAAACCGGCCGTTTTGCCGCCGACATGAAGGTGGCGCTGGTCAACGAGGGGCCAACGACCTTCTGGCTACAGGTCTGAGGATGTTTCGTCCCGCGGTGTGACGTGGACGATCACGTTGATAAGCCCCGCTACCGGATAGGGGGTTGCCGGGCCAATCCACTGTTCGATCAGCGTCAGGGCGTGGGTTAGCTCAAGCGCGGTGCGTGGCAGCAGGTTGATCACCAGCGTGCCGCAGAGGCGGGGAGCCAGCGCCCGGTAGAGTCGCTCCTGAAACAGCAGCAGCGGGTTGCCATCCTGACTGAAGAGATCGAGCAGGATGAGATCGTACTGCTGTTCGCTCTGCTCCAAAAAGGCGAGGGCATCGACCTGATGGAGTGCCGGAGCGGCGTGTTCATCGCTCTCCTGATACTGGAAAAACTGCTGATAAACGGTCAGTACCTCTTCGTCGAGGTCAACGCACTCGTGGCGTGCATCGGGCCAGCGCTGACTCAGATGGCGGGTGAGATCGCCGCCACCCAGACCCAGTTCTAGGATCCGGGTGGCCTGCTCCGGCAGCAGGCATGCGATGACCCGTTGATGGGGCAGACAGAGGGTCGCGGGGTCGGCGAGCGACATGGCGGATTGCACCACGCCGTCTATCTCCAGCCAGCGGTGCTGGTCATTTTCCTGTACCGTGAGGCGGCGCTGGGGTTTGACGCTGAGGTGCAACAAGTGATCGGCTTGGTACGCTTGCAGATTGAAGTCCATGAATTTGCACGGCAAGATGGTTTCCGACCAGTGTAACTCAAGGATGAAACTATGTACCGGGTAGTCACCCCTCAGACAGTCGCCGAGCTGGATGCCTACTACCAGTTGCGCTGGGAACTTCTGCGTAAGCCCTTCAATCTGCCCGTCGGTTCCGAGCGGGACGAATACGACACGGTCGCCATTCACCGGCTGATGCTGGCACCCGATGGTACCCCCATCGCGGTGGGCCGCCTCTTTATCGGCGGCGACGAGGCGCAGATCCGCTTTATGGCGCTGCGTCCCGAATACCGCGGCCAGGGGCTGGGCGCCCGAATGGTGGAGGATCTCGAGCAGCTGGCCCGCAGCGAGAAGGTGAAACGGCTGGTGATGAACGCCCGTCAGGAAGCGGTGGAGTTCTATCGCAAGTGCGGTTTTCTCGAAGTGGGGGGCGGCCCCGTCTCCTTTGGTCGGATTCCCCATCGCCAGATGATCAAATCCCTGAGCCCGTTGCAGACTATCCAGTACCGGCCGGAGTGGTGTCAGGATCTCACCACCCGCTGGTCGCGCGGGGTGCCCATCAGCGAGAAGATGGGGATGCACATCAGCCACTACGATGGCCAGACCTTCCATCTCAAGGCCAATCTGGCGGCCAACTTCAACGTGCATGGCAGCATGTTCGCCGGCAGTGTCTACAGCCAGTGCGTGCTGGCGGGCTGGGGGCTGATCTGGCTGCAGCTTAAAGAGGAGGGGCTGGTGGGCGAGCCGGTGCTGGCCGAGAGCACCATCAAATATCATGGCCCTGTTGATGAGGAGCCGGAGGCGCGAGTGGCCCGCGAGGGTATGCCCGCCGTGCTGAAGCCGCTCAAACGGGGTGAGCCTGCCACCTTCAGCCTCAAGATCCAGCTGTTCAGCGGCAGCAAACTGGCGGCGGAGTTCTGCGGTCACTACGTGGTGCAGCCGCCCCGCCGTCCGGGCCAGTAACCGCGCCATTTCCCCATCAAACAACAAGGCCTCATCATGAGGCCTTGTCTGTTTTTACCCCTGCTGGCTGTTGCTTGTCGGCCCGGCTTGGGTCTGCACTTGGGCTTGGGCTTGGGCTTGGGCTTTCGGCGCGGGAGCCGGTCGCCAGAGCGGGGCGCTGTTGCCTTGCGGCGGATAGCGTACTCCCACTTCCCAGCCGCAGGCGTCCTGCTTCTGCGGGAAGCTCCAGGCCAGTGTGGGTTCCGTCAGCGGCCCGCGCCACTGGCCGAGCAGCTCGGCGCAGCGGTTGCCGTTGAGGATCCCCAGATCGAGCTGCCACTGTTCGTTGACCAGATCGATCCCCCCTTGCAGCGCCAGCAGATGAGTGATGGTGGAGGCGCCAGCCTGCTCGACTTGTAGTTGCCCCTTGTCGATCTTGCCCTGCAGCTTGATACGGTAGAAGGGGGTGTCACCCTCCTGCATCGCCTGCCACAGCTGATCCGGCGTCAGGGTGGGCGGGGTCGCGCCCTTGAACCACTCATCCAGCAGCGGATCTATCTTCACCTTGTCCCAGAAAGGCTCGTCGGCATCGAGGGCAAAGCTCCCCTGCAGGGTCTGGCGCCACTCGCCCGCCGTTTTGCCATGTTCGGCTTGCAGATCGGCGCTCACGTCCGCTTTGCCGGCAAAGGAGACCGGGGAGTGGAGTATCTTGCCCCACTGCTGCAGATCCAGCTTGGTCGCCTGCAGTTGCAGGCGGCTGCTCTGGCCCGGTTCGCGGCCCCACTGGCCACT
>NZ_JBFODN010000275.1:0-29390 GCF_040908345.1 Aeromonas sp. R3-1 | reverse complement strand
ACCAGAATGCGTTGGCGGAGCGGGTGAACGGGATTTTGAAAGGAGAGTTGTTGTTGCAAAGCCCGCTGGATTTGACGCAAGCGCGGGAAATGGTGCGTGAAGCAGTAGATATTTACAACGAGGAGCGGCCGCATCATGCGTTGAAATACAGAACCCCCGATACGGCACATAGGGGGTTCTGAGTAGAGAAATGCTAGTTGAAAATGTGTAAACCTATTTCAGGACTAGACAATTTGTTGTGGTTTAACCATCCCGAATACCATTTTATTAGGTGGTACAGTCGCCACCATAACCTGGGGTGTTTAATGACAAGATTGCTTCGCTCATTTGCTGCCGAGTTCAAACTGGAAGCCACATCCCTGGTGCTCGACCAGGGATATTCTGTCCCTGAAGCCAGCCGTTCACTGGATGTCGGTGAAACCGTGCTCCGTCGCTGGGTTCAGCAACTGCAATCCGAACGAGCTGGCACAACCCCAATCGGCAAAGCACTGACTCCGGAGCAGCAAAAAATTCAGGAGCTGGAAGCCCGTATCAACCGGCTCGAACGTGAAAAGGACATTCTAAAAAAGGCTACTGCTCTCTTGATGGCGGACGAGTTCACACGTACGCGCTGATAGACCGATTAAGGGAGCAAGCCCCCATCACCTTGGTCTGCTGCGCTTTCGATGTTCCAACATCCTGCTTTTACGACTATCTGGCTCGCAGGCGGACGATTAACCGTGAACGTATGCAACCGCGCTGTGAGCTGCGCCGTTTGTTCAAAGCGAGCCGGAACTCAGCGGGCAGCCGTGCCTTGATGTCGATGATGCGGGAGTTGGGGTATCAGATTGGCCGATTCAAGGTACGTAACCTGATGAGGGAAGCCGGTCTGGTATCCAGGCAACCGGGCGCTCATCGCTATCAGGTCGCTCGGTCTGAACGACCGGACATTCCCAATCTGCTGGCCCGCGAATTTGATGTTCCGCAACCCAATCAGGTGTAGCGATATCAGCTATGTCTGTGCAGGTGGTCGTTGGCATTACCTGACAGCGGTGTGTCATGATACTAACTTGCCGAGGATGGCGTATTGCATCTCTTGCAAGGGAAGCACATGGCGGGCAGCTCCCAGCTTGATCGCTTCCTTGGGCATGCCGAAGACCACGCAGGAGGCTTCATCCTGGGCATAGGTGTTGGCACCCGCATCCAGCATCTCGCGCAATCCCCGGGCACCATCATCCCCCATGCCGGTCATGATGATGCCAGTGGCATTCTTGCCGGCATATTTGGCGACGGAGCGAAACAGCACATCCACCGAGGGGCGATGGCGGTTGATAAGCGGCCCGTCGACTACCTCAACGTGATAGTAGGCACCGCTGCGTTTGAGCAGCATATGCTTGCCTCCGGGGGCAATCAGCGCCAACCCCGGGATCACCCGGTCATTGTTCCTCGCCTCCCGCACTTCTATCTGGCAGACCCCGTTCAGCCGTTCGGCAAACATGGCGGTAAATTTCTCCGGCATGTGCTGCACGATGACAATGCCGGGGCTGACCCGGGGCAAGGCAGTCAGCACGGCTTCCAGTGCCTGGGTGCCGCCGGTCGAGGTGCCGATGGCGATGAGCCGCTCGGTGGTTTGTGCCATGGCGTGCTGGTTGGGCGCCAGCATGGCATCTGCGTTGAGTTTGGTGCTGACTGGTACAGAGGAGGGCTTGCCCACGCGCTTGAGGTTGGCCTGGGCCGCTGCACGTACCGCCATGGCCAGGTCGTGGGCAGATTCTTGCAGAAAGCTTTTTATCCCCATGGTCGGCTTGGTGATGATGTCCACCGCGCCGGCAGCCATTGCCTGCAAGGTTGTCTCGGCCCCTTTTTCGGTGAGGGAGGAGCAGATCACCACCGGGGTTGGATGCTCTGCCATGATCTTGGTGAGAAAAGTGATGCCATCCATACGGGGCATCTCCACATCGAGCACGATGACGTCAGGCCACTCTTTCTTCAGTTTTTCCTGGGCAAACAGGGGGTCTGATGCCGTTGCGATCACCCGGATATCGGGTTCCTGCTCCAGCACCGCTTGCAATACCTGTCTGACCACGGCGGAATCATCCACCAGCATGACCCGGATCTGCTTCATTCTCGCGACTCCCGTTGATGTGGCAGACGATGATGGCGGAGCCAGACACTGCCGTTGCAGAGCTCAAAGAGCAAGCTTCGGTGGCCGCTATGGCCAAGATGATGAGCCTTGATATCAAGGCCAAGGTGTCGGGTCAGCTGCCAGGCTGCCTGAATATTTTTGGTGGCGACATTGTTGTCGCTCTGTGCGTATTGAGGCTCGGTAAACATGTTGCCACCCCCGAACAACTTGGCCTCATATTCATGGATGGGGGCGGGATAGTGACTGGCCGCTTGCAGCAACAAGGCTAGGGCCTCATCGGCATAGCGCCCATCCAGCTTGGCAGAGGGATTGCGCCGACTTGGCAGCATGTAGTGACACATTCCCCCCTGCTTCTGCTCCGGATGCCACAAGGTGATGGCAATACAGGAGCCCAGTACGGTTCTGACCACCACATCCTCCTTGCCAAAGAAGAGCTCTCCCGGTTGCAGGATCACCTCCCGAGTCATGACTTATCTCTTCTGATAGATGGAAGGAGAGACAAGCTGCAGGCCGTGGTGCAGGCCATGCAGGCTCTCGGCGTGGCTCACCAGCAGGTAGCCACCGGGTTTGAGTCTGGGTACCAGCCGCTGCAAAACTTGCCCTTTGGTCTCCTTGTTGAAGTAAATCATCACGTTTCTGATGAAGATGACATCAAACATGCCGATGTCCGGCAGATCCTGATTGAGGTTGATCTGCATGAACTGCACCTTGTCCCGCAACTTGCGATCGATGATGAAGATGCCCTCCTGCAGGCCCACACCCTTGAGGCAATATTTCATCAAAAAGGGCAGTGGAATATTTTGCGCCCGCTCGATGGGGTAGCGACCGCTCATCGCCTGTTCCAGCACCCGGGACGAGATATCGGAGGCCAGGATCTCCCAGTTGAAGGTGCTGCGTTTTTCCGCGAGGGTCATGGCCAGACTGTAGGGCTCCTCGCCGGATGAGCTGGCAGCGCTCCAGACCCGCAGCGATTGCTCGGGCGGGAGCGCTGAGACTATCTCCCGCGTCAGAAACTCGAAGTGTTTGGGCTCCCTGAAAAAGTAGGTTTCGTTGGTGGTCAGCAGATCGAGAGCCAGCTGCAGTTCGCTGCTGCGATCGTTCATGATGAGCTGGAAGTAGTCGTCATAACTATCCAGCTCATAGTGGCAGAGCCGTTTCGCCAGGCGGCTGGCTACCAGCGCCTTCTTGGCTGGAGACAGCTCTATCCCCGCCGTTTGATGAAGCCAGCGTTGGAAACGGGAGAACTCATCATCATGCAGCTGGGTTTGATACAAAAAACTGTCCCTCTACCTGTGTTGTCGGAGATGGGAGAGGCAACGCCTCTCCCGTGACTAGAACCGGACAAAATCGCCATCGCCCGTGGGGCGTTGGACTGTGGCGGCTCGTTCCCGACTGTTGGCATTGCTCTCGTTCATGAAGCGACCTCGGGTATTGGGGTGAAGATGCGAGGTGGCTGCTTTACCTTCTTTTGCGTGGGCCTCCAGGGTAAAGAACTCCATGGCCAGCTGCAGCTGTTCAGCCTGGCTGCTCATCTCTTCTGCTGTGGCAGCCAGCTCTTCGCTGCAAGAAGCGTTCTGCTGGGTAACCTGACTCAGCTGGTTCATGGCCTGATTGATCTGGCTGACACCGGTGGATTGCTCAACCGAAGCGGCACTGATCTCCTGCACCAGATCCGAGGTCTTGTTGATGGAGGGCACCATTTGATCGAGCAGGCGACCTGCTTTTTCCGCCATCTCGACACTGCTGGAGGCCAGCTCGCCAATCTCCTGTGCTGCCACCTGGCTGCGTTCGGCCAGTTTGCGCACCTCCGCCGCCACTACGGCAAAGCCTTTGCCGTGATCGCCTGCCCGCGCCGCTTCGATAGCTGCGTTGAGAGCCAGCAGATTGGTCTGGTAGGCGATGTCATCGATGATGCCAATCCGTCTGGCGATCTGTTTCATTGCATCCACTGTTAGTTTGACCGCTTCTCCTCCCTCTACGGCCTCTTTGGCTGCCTTGCTGGCCATGCCATCGGTGACCTGGGCATTGTCGGTATTCTGGTTGATGCTGGCGCTCATCTGCTCGATGGAAGCGCTGGTCTCCTCCATGCTGGAGGCCTGTTCACTGCTGGATTGGCTGATCGACTGGGCGGTCGCGCTTACCTGCTCGGCGGCACTGGAGAGGTTGTCAGAAGCGCCGCGTACTTCGGTGACGATGTTGGTGAGCGAAGCGATGGTCTTGTTGAGCGCATCCTTGGTGGTGCCAAACACACCGGGGTAGTCCGCCTCAATCTGTTGAGTCAGATCACCTTTTGCCAGACATTGCACGACCCGGATGACGTCGTTGAGGGTGCTGTCGATCACTTCGGCAATCTGGTTGATCCCTTCTCCCATCGCCTGAAAGAAGCCGCTCTTGCCAGCAAGTTCCATCCTGCGGTGCAGCTCGCCATTGATCACGGCCTGCACAATGTCGGACATCTCTTTCTCTATCATTACCTCCTTGGTTCTGTCGGCCCATTCGACCACGGATCCCAACCGTTCTCCGGTATCGTTGAAGACCGGATTGGCGATCAGGGAGAAGGTGCGCCCCCCCAGCTGTATCTGGGTGCGGTAGGTGCTGTTGAGTTTGGCCAGCATGGCGCGCTGATGGCCGGGATTTTTATGAAAGCTGTCGATGTTGGCGCCCATCAGCTGATTGGCGTTGAAGCTGTATAGCTCTTTCTTGATGTCGGTCTCGGCCTGATTGAGCATGCCGGTCACAGCCTCGTTCATATAGATAATGTCGAGATTGGTATCGGCAATCATCACGTTGGTGCTGGCGCAGTCGAGGGCTTTGCGAACCAGCTGGTTCTCATGGAGCAATACTTGGTTCTTTTTAATGTCGTTGCGGCTCTGTTCCAGCTTGTCACTGAGCAAGGTGACCACCTCGTTGATGGCATGTCCTACTTCACGCAAGGGGCTATCCATACCGGAAAGATCGAGTGGTGCTGGAACCTGCTCTGCCAGGACTGCGTGTTGCAGCTGGCCGATTGCGTCGAGTAACTGGGTCCGCTGCCTCACTTCGGTGGCATTGTCTCCGAAGAGTTTTCCTAAGAGTGATTGGGTCATGAGCGTTTCCTTATGCTACATGTCGTGGAGTATGGAGGCCTGTTCAGGAGGGTTGCAGGTTGCCTTGTGGCAACCTTGCCTGTGGCTGGGCCAGTTCGTTGAGTTGAGCCATCTCATCGAGTGACAACACTTTCCCGGTATCGATGAGGATGACGAATTTGCCGTTGACCTTGCCCATGCCGCTGATGAAATCGGCCCGGATGCGGGCACCAAAACTGGGTGGGGGCTCGATATCTGCTTGTGGGATACCCAGTACTTCCGATACGGAATCCACCACAACGCCAATATCCTGACCTACAGGTTCATCGCCCTGCGGGGCCACCCCCTCAATAATGACGATGCAACTGCGGCGAGTGATGACCGAAGGTGCATTGCCAAAGCGGGCATTCAAGTCTACGACCGACACTACCGCTCCTCTGAGGTTGATTACGCCGCGAATAAAACCCGGCATCATCGGAACCGGAGTGATATTGCCGTATTCGATGATCTCTTTGACCCCCAGAATATTGATGGCGAACATCTCGTTGTTGATCAGAAATGTCAGGTACTGGGCATCGCCACTGCTCTCGTCAGCGGCCGCTGATGGCACCGTGATGTCGGTGGATGTATGCATGGTCGCCTCCGGTTAAAAGCGGACAAAATCCGCGTCATCAATGGAATGGGATGATGGTTGATTGGGCTGGCTGGCCCGTTGTGGGGGGGCGATGAAACTGCCTCTGGGAGGCATGCCCTTGTGGCCGGTTTCATTGGGCCTGGTGTTGAGCTGCGCACTTTTCTCCAGAGCAAAAAAGGCCATGGTTTGCTGCAGTTCGCTGGCTTGCGAGCTCATCTCTTCGGCCGTGGCCGCCAGCTCCTCGCTGCTGGCCGCATTCTGCTGTGTCACCTGATTAAGCTGGTTCATGGCCAGACTGATCTGGTTGGCTGCGCTGGCCTGTTCCCCGGAAGCAGCATTGATCTCTTGTACCAGATCAGAGGTTTTGCGAATGGAGGGAACGATCCTCTCCAGCAGGTTGCCAGCCCGCTCTGCCTTGCTGACGCTGTCGGAGGAGAGCTCGCCAATCTCCTGCGCTGCGATCTGGCTGCGCTCTGCCAGTTTTCTCACCTCGGCAGCAACCACCGCGAAGCCTTTGCCATGCTCTCCGGCGCGAGCCGCCTCGATGGCGGCGTTGAGGGCAAGCAGGTTGGTTTGGTAGGCAATGTCGTCGATGATGCTGACTTTCTTGGCGATTTGCTGCATGGCGGTCACCGTCTGTTGAACGGATTGGCCCCCTTCGGTTGCCTCCAGCACCGAGTTGCTGGCCATGCTGTCGGTGATCTTGGCGTTCTCGGTGTTCTGATTGATGCTGGCGCTCATCTGCTCGATAGAGGCGCTGGTCTCTTCAACGCTGGCCGCTTGCTCGCTGGTGGCCTGGCTCAATGCCTGCGCCGTATTGCTCACCTGATTGGAGGCATTGGTCAGGTTGTCGGCGGCGTTACGTACCTCTTCGATGATATTGGTCAGCGCAGTGATGGTCCGGTTTAGGCCGTCTTTGGTCTGGCCAAAAATTCCTGGGTAGGGCTCATCGATCCGTTGGGTCAGGTCCCCCTTGGAGAGCGCGGTGGCAATGCGCATCACATCTTCCAGGCTGGTATCTGTCACATGGGAGAGGCGATTCAGCAGCTCGGATACCCGCTTGATATATCCTTGACGATCCTCCAGCGCAATCTTGTGGCTGAAGTCGCCCTGTTCGACAGCGGCGGTGACCAGCGTCTCGATATCCGTGATCAAGGCACCCAGTTTCTTGACCATGTTATCCATCGCCATCAAGAGCTGACCCGCTTCATCGTTGGACTCTATCCGGATCGATACATCCAGATTGCCCTCAGCCAGACTATTGGCCACGCGTAGAGCCTGTTCGATGGGGGTGATGATGCTTTTGATCAGCAGGGTGCCAAACCAGGCTGCGAGTGCGATGCCGACCGCGATAACCACCGCCATGGTTATCAGCATCACGTCATACCAGGATTGCGCTGCGGTATATTCCGACTTGGCCACATTGAGCTGCAGGTTGACCAGCTCGGTGATTTTGTTGCCTATCGGGTCGATGGAGCCATAGAGGGCACCGTCAAAAGTGTTCAGCATGCCAGTAATCATGCCGTGCTGGGTGGCGAGGTATTTCTCCAGCTTGCCAATATCGGTATCGGCCGCGTTGAACAGGGTTGTCGCCTCGGCTGACAAGCGTTGTTCATCCGGTGTGAGGGTGGTGGACTGGTAGTGATGCCACTCGTTTTTAATTGTCTGCTGTGCCTGTTGTATCTGCTTCAAAGCCTCTTCTGCCGGGATCAGCCCCGCATTGGCCTTGTTGAGGTTGTCGATGATCGAGACGGCATAGCTGTCGGAGATGGTCTTCAGCTGCTTGAGGGGAACCACCCTGTCGTTGTAAACGCGCTGCAACCCGGTATTGCTGCTCTGCATGTTGTATAACCCGAGGCTGCCAACGGCCAGCAGCAGCAGGCAGAGCATGCAGAGCAGTATAATAAGACGCAATTTGATGGTGGAATTTTTTAACATGATGGTCCCCTCAGTTGATGCTGGATTGAGGCAGGTTGCGCGACACTGTCAACCTGTTGAGCTGACAGGATTCCTGAGTGATTGCGTGCTGGATCAGCGAAGGAATGTCGAGGATGAGGGCGACCTCTCCCCCCCCAGAATGGTTGAGCCACTGATGCCTTGCAGGCGCTGGAATAATTTTCCCAACGGTTTGATGACGGTCTGGAATTCTCCCAGCAGTTCATCCACCACCAGTCCGGATTTTTTGCCTGCATGGCTGACCACGACAATGTTCTCGCGCCGCCCTTTGCTGCCATTGGTATCGAAGTAGTGTTGCAGGCGGATAAAGGGCAGCACCTCGCCACGCAAATTGATGTAATTGCGACCCTGGGTGTCGGACAGTGCACTCTGGGTCAATTCAACGCACTCGATCACCATATCGAGGGGAATGACGTAGTGGGTGTCGCAGACTCGCACCAGGAAGCCGTCGATGATGGCAAGGGTAAGCGGCAGGCGGATCTGCACACGGGTTCCTTTTCCCGGGATGCTGTCCAGATCGACCGTGCCGCGCAGGGCAGTGATGTTGCGTTTGACGACATCCATGCCCACCCCGCGACCGGAGAGGTTGGTTATCGCCTCGGCAGTAGAGAACCCCGGCTCGAAGATCAGGTTGTATATCTCCTGATCCGTCAGCGTGGTGGTTGGGCTGATCAGACCGCGCTCGATGGCTTTTTGCTGGATCCTGGCTTTGTTGAGACCTGCACCGTCATCCCGAATTTCGATGACGATACTGTTGGAGTCGTGATAGGCATTGAGATTCAGGGTGCCACGGGGGGGTTTGCCTGCCAGCAGTCGTTGCTCTGCCGATTCGATGCCGTGATCCATCGAGTTTCTGACCAGATGCATCAGCGGATCGCCTATTTTCTCTACCACCGACTTGTCCAGTTCGGTCTCGGCTCCAGAGATTACCAGAGTGATATCCTTGTTCAGTTCCTGACTGACATCGCGCACCACCCGCTGGAAGCGGTTGAAGGTATCGCCGATAGGTACCATGCGCAGGCGCAGTGCACTGTCGCGGATCTCTTCCACCAGCATGGCAATGACCGAGGTGGCTTCCTGCAGCTGGCTTTCGCGTGTACGTTGGGCCAGCAGATTGGCTCCTGAACTGGCGACTACCAACTCCCCGACCAGATTGATTAGATCGTCCAGCTTGTCGGCATGCACCCTGACGTAACGGCCCTCTTTGCTCTTGCTCTCCTTGGTCTGGTTCTGTTTTTTCAGAGCAGCATCGACGACGGCTTCGTTGACGGCACCCTGCGCAATAAGGATTTCTCCGAGTCTGGGTGCTTGTTCTGCCGGGGTCGCTTGTTGTGTCTGTAGACCGCTTGCTAACTCCTCTGCAGTCAGGGCGCCGGTGTTGACCAGCAACTGCCCCAGCATGGCGCTATCTTCAGGCAGCGACTCGATCAGGTTGATGTACTCGGCGATCTTGCTGTGGGGTGGCAAGATGGTGATCTGGCAGTCATCTCTGACAAATTCAAAAACATCGCTGATGGCAGCCTTATCTGCCTGCGAGTCGAAGTCTATCTCGTAGCCGAGGTAGCAATTCTCCGGATCGAACTGTTCCCAATCCGGTAGCGCCTGATGGATGGTCTCCACCGAGCATATGGTTCCGAGGGTGCCGAGATAGCGCAGAAATGCGGCCGGATCCATGCCATTGCGCAGCACATCGGGGCCAAAACGCAGGGAGATATGCCACAAGGAGGCTGAGCTGGTAATCCCTCCCTCTTTTTCGATCTTGGGTTCCGGCATATGTACAGTATCTGGCAGCGTGGCATGGGGGACGCACTGATGACGGGTGAGGGTGAGCCTCAGCCGTTCATCCTGGTTGGCATCGCCATCGCTTAATGTGCTGCCCTGTTCTGCAACGACACTGATGAGCGTCTGGATGTGGTCACAGCTCTCCAGCAGAGCCTTGATCAGAGGAGAAGTTACGGTGAGCTGCTGATTGCGGATCTGGTCTAGCAGGTCCTCGACGATATGGGTAAACCCGACGATGGGTTGCAGACCAAACAGGCCAGCCGACCCCTTGATGGTATGAGCAGCACGAAAGATGGCTCCAATCAGCTCGCTATTGTCAGGGTCAGATTCCAGTGATAGAAGGGCTGACTCCATCTCTTCAAGCAACTCGCGTGCCTCGGCGATATAGGTTTGTAAAGCCTGATCAAGATCGATGCTCACGGTGACTCCTTGTCATGGTGGCTCAGGGCCGTTCGCCATGGGTGATGAGGGTGGGGTCGCCAAAAAAGGCCGAGAGCTGGCAGAGCTCCAGCAGTTCAAGCACAACATGGCTGTGCCAGACCAGCGCCAGGGAGGTGCCCTGCTGCAGAGCGGTCTTCTTCGCTGCCAGCAGCAGTTGCAGCCCGGCGCTGTCTATCTCGGATACCGCCGCCAGATTCAGCTCCAGTTCGTTCCCCTGATGCAATAAGGGCGAGAGAGCATCTTTCAGCTCGCTGACTGTATAAATGGTGATCTCGTCCGGCATGGTCACCACTACCTTGTTGTCGAGTAGCTCACTCTGTAGTTGCATGATGTGCTCCGGATCACGGCATGATGAGCTTGGCGACTGCGGCCAACATCTGTTCGGGCTGGAAGGGTTTGACCACCCAGGCTTTGGCTCCTGCGGCTTGTCCCTCCTGCTTCTTGCTGTCCTGAGACTCGGTGGTCAGCATGATGACAGGGGTAAATTTGTAGTTGGCCAGCTTTTTGGCCTCTTTGACGAAGGTGATGCCATCCATGTTCGGCATGTTGACGTCACTGATGATCAGGTTGATCTTCTTGCCATCAAGTTTGTTGAGCGCATCTTTGCCGTCAGAGGCTTCCATGACCTCATAACCGGCGCCCTTGAGGGTCATGCCCACGACTTGGCGAATAGTTGCCGAGTCATCCACGATCAGGATCGTTTTGCCCATATCTCTCTCCTAGAAAAATGTGATGTCGGCGCTGCTTGGTTGCGCGTTGACAGAACGGGTGGTGCGACCATGGTGAATATTGCGCTGTTCGTCGGTGGCGTATGAGAGTTCCATCTCTGCCAGCCAGCGATTGGCATCGATCTGGATTGGCCCTGTCGCATTGCTGCTCTGCTCCGAAGTAACCAGATGGCTGGAGAGGCTCTCCATGTTTTGTCTGACGTGGCTGAGGATCTGGCTGACTCTGTCTTGAAATTGCAGCGAGACAATGACGCTGGAAATTTCGCGATGGATATCGGTGCTCTCGTTTTGCAGCAGGGAGGCGGATTCCGCCAGGCTGTCAGTGGCATGGCGAAAACGGGCCAGCACCTGTTCGATTGTCTGCTCCGAATTGAGCGCCGAGGCGTGATCCCGTGCGGCAGCATTTTCGGCAATCTGGAAGGCGCGACCGATAGCAGTATTGATGGTATCCACCTTGTCGGTCATCTTCTGGGCGGTTTCGCTGGAGAGGCGGGAGAGGTTACGCACTTCATCAGCGACCACAGCAAAGCCACGGCCTGCTTCCCCTGCACGAGCTGCTTCAATGGCGGCGTTGAGGGCCAGCAGGTTGGTCTGGGAGGCGATTTTGGCCACATCCATGGCCATGGTGTTGAGCTCTATGGTGTAGGTGGTCAGGCTTTTTATCTCACCCAGCATGGCGTCCCGATTGGCTTGGGCGGAGTGCAGGATGGCCACTACCTCATTGAGTTGCTGCTGGCTCTCGCTCAAGACTCCTGCCATGCCACGGGAATTGGCATCACCCAATTCTCCGGCTGCCAGATGAGAAGCATTGACTGCTTCTTCCAGCTTGTTGGCCAAGCCGCTGAAGCGTTGAGTCAGGTCAATCATCGCGGCTTCGGTTTGTTGACGAGAGCTTTCAATTTGCTGGGACCAGATGGGGAGTGCCTTCTCGCACACCTGTTCGAGCCCGATGATGGAGTGGGCGAGAGGATCGGTTGCGACGGTTTGTTCCTCTCCTGCACGATGTCGGAGTGTGTGCTGGTGGAAGTGACTCGATGTCCAGAGCGCGGCGGCAATACCAACCAGCACATTGAGCAGCAGGTAGAGAGGTGACAGCGCATCGGCGAGCTGCAGCAACAGGCAGCTCAGCAGAGCAAGCCCGATGCAGCAAATCCAGCAAACCGGTTCCCAAAGCGGTGTGTTCACGCCACTTTTGTGTTGTGCCATACGTAGCTTATCCCTGTGCAATTATTTGGTAAGAGGTAAAGGCGCAGGACCGAAACAGTCATGGTGCCCCTTGACGCTCTTTTCTTTATTTATAGTTGGCACAATAAGGTTAGCGGAAAAAAATTAATTGGCTGCAAATCGGAGTTGTTTGTATCAGCGATTGCCGTATCAAGCGGCTTGCGAAGTGGGGGGCAGAGCTTGGTGGGGATGAAAAGGAGAGAGGGAGCCTGAGGATTCAGGCTCCTGATGAGGATCAAGCCTCGTTGGCGTGAGCCTTCTGGCAACCTTCCACAGCATGGGCGATGAGCTCCAGCGCACTCTGGTCGCAGGGGGGCAGTTCGGCATCGCACGCCTTGATGGGGGTGACGCGATCTCCCCACTTGATGATGGCGGCACCCCAGGTCAGGCCGGCACCGAAAGCGGCGGTCAGCAGATAGGAGTTCGGCTTGACGCGGCCCTGCTCCAGCGCTTCACACAGGGCGATGGGCACGGTAGCTGCGGAGGTGTTGCCGTAGTTTTCGATGTTGACCATCACCTTCTCCATCGGCGCATTCATCCGCTTGGCGAGGGTTTCGATGATGCGGATATTGGCCTGATGGGGAACGATCAGGTCGACCTGCTCCGGCGCAATACCGGCCTGCGCCAGCACAGTGTTGGTGGCTTCACCCATGCCGCGCACGGCGCGTTTGAAGATCTCCGGCCCTTCGAAGTTGAAGGTGAACAGCCCATCGATATCGGCAAAACGCACCCGATCAGTACCGAAGTTCGGTACGTGCAGGATCTCCCGCGCTTCGCTGTCACAGCCCAGCTTGTTGGCGATCAGGCCACACTCCTGCTCGCTCGCCTCGATCACCACGGCACCGGCACCATCGCCAAACAGCACGGCGGTATCGCGGCGCGCCCAGTCCAGCAGGTAGGTGAGGCGCTCGGCACCAATCACCAGCACCTTCTTCATCATGCCGGTCTGCACCAGCGAGGTAGCGACGGAAAGGGAGTAGACGAAACCGGTGCAGGCCGCGTTGAGGTCAAACACGGCTGCATTGACGGCGCCCAGTTTCTTCTGCACGGCAGAGGCGGCACTTGGCAGCAGGTTGTCCGGGGTGGCGGTGGCCAGGATGATGCCATCGAGATCGCTCGCTTCCAGACCGGCGCAAGCCAGCGCGCGGCGACCGGCCAGGGTGGCGAGATCCGAAGTGCTGACATGGGAGATCCGGCGGGCCTTGATGCCGGTGCGCGGATAGATCCACTCGTCTGACGTATCCATGATGGTGCTGAGGTCGTCGTTGGTCAGCACGGAGGGAGGCAGGCATTTGCCCCAGCCGGTGATATTGGCGTATTTCATCTTGTTACCGCTTCTCAAAGTGGATCGCCCGCGGGCGGAAAATCGTGCAATTATGCCGTACGAGACAACCACTGTCATCTTGTGGTCATGGTTATGTGCGGGGGGCTCAGCTGTGCCATCTGGTCGCAAAGGGCTGCAATGTGCTGAACATGGCAGGAAATTTTGCTTAAAACGCGGGACTCCTCTGCCCTAAGATAGGCGTTTCGCCACCGATGAGGGTATCTCCTTGCTCAGAGCCAATCTCAACTTGTTGCCGACCCTCAAGGTGCTGCTGGAGACCCGCAATATCAGCCGCGCCGCAGAGCTGTTGCACCTGAGTCAGCCCTCCATCAGCAAGCAGCTTGCCCAGTTGCGCAGCGAGTTTGATGACGAGTTGCTGTTGCGGGAGGGGCAACGCTGGCTGCTGACGCCGCGAGCCGAAGCGCTGGCCGCCCAGCTGGCGGATTCTCTCGGTGCGCTGGAGCGGCTCTACGAGGCCCCCGGGTTTGACCCGAGCCGCTGCGAGCGGGTATTTCGGCTCGCCTCCTCCGATTATGTGGCCCAGCATATCCTGCCCGATATCTGTGCCGCGCTCGCCAAAGAGGCGCCGTTGGCGGCGCTGGAGTACAGCCTGTGGGACAAACGTCAGCTGCCGCAGCTGTGGCAGTCCGAGCTGGATCTGGTATCTACCATCACCGAGCAGGTACCGGAGCAGATCCGAGGTCTGCATCAGGGGGAAGATCGGCTAGCGGTGTTGATGGGACGTCATCACCCGCTGGCGGGCAAGGCGCTGAGTCTCGATGACTATCTCGCCTGGCCTCACCTGCAGGTGAGCGGGGGAGGCGACAAGGACAGTCCGGTTGAGCAGGTGTTGGCGCCGCAGGGAGTGAGTCGGCGCTGGTTTGCCAGAGTCCCCTTCTTTCAGGCGGCAGTGGAGGTGTTGCTGCGCACCGATTGCCTGATGACCACCCCTGCTCATATCGCCTGGCAGCTCTCCTGCGGCCATGAGCTCACCTTTGTCGATCTGCCCTTTGCTACCCGCGACCAGCAGTATCATCTGCTGTGGCATCAGCGTCACCATCAGGATCCGGCCCACCGCTGGTTTCGCGAGCTGGCCTACCCATTCCTGCGGGATCATCTGCAACGCACCGTTGGCGAGAGTCGCAAGCTGCTCGATCTCGGCGGTTAGCCCCGGTCAGTTGTGTGGTGCCATAGCCATTGGTTATGGAATCTATTCATAACTTTCACTACTGGCATAATGGCTCAGCCCGTACCCTGAATGCAGGTCATCATATCGAGCATATAAAGAGGAAAAGCATGGAACTGACGAGTTGGCTGGCACTGGCCGCAATCTGCGTGATGGGCGCCATCAGCCCGGGGCCGAGTCTGGCGCTAATCATCCGCAACACGGTGCAGGGCGGGCAGGGGCACGGCGTCGCCACTGCGCTCGGTCACGGCCTCGGGGTTGGTATCTATGCGCTGGTCACGGCGCTCGGCCTCTCCATTTTGATCACCCAGACCCCTATCCTGTTTGATCTGATCCGCTACGGCGGCGCCGCATTTCTTGCTTGGCTCGGGGTGAAAGCCCTGCTGGCAAAACCAGCCAGTGACGAAGGGAATGAAGAGGTGCATCAACTGCGTGGTCGGCAGGGGGCTTTTGAAGGCTTTATGGTTGCCTTCCTTAACCCCCAACTGGCGGTTTTCTTCATCGCTCTGTTCAGCCAGTTTGTGCGGGCCGATACCGGCTGGAGCGAAGGGGGCATCATGATGCTCACCGCGGGCGGGATCGATGCCGTCTGGTACGTGCTGGTGGCGCTGGTGCTCTCCCGCGGGCCTGTGCTGGCGTGGCTTAAAGCTAAATCCTTTGTGATCGATAAGGTGAGCGGCTTGGTGCTGCTCGGGTTGGCACTCAAGGTGGTTATCTAATCCTGTATTTCGCAGATACCTTAAGCAGGATCAAGGCATGTGGGTGGTGAATGGGCTAGAGTAGCGCCTATTTGCTGTCCGCCCTGATCCCGAGACCATGCACCAGAACAAGCACCCGTTAAGCCACAACAACCGGTTGGAGCTGCTGGCTCCGGCCAAGAACCTCGCCTACGGCATCGAAGCCATCAACCATGGTGCCGATGCCGTCTACATGGGGGGGCCGGCCTTTGGCGCCCGCAGTGCGGCGGGCAACTCCATCGAGGATATCGAGGCGCTGGCGCGCCACGCCCACCGTTTCGGCGCCCAGGTCTTTGTCGCCTTCAACACCCTGCTGCACGATCACGAGCTGGAGCAGGCCCGGCGGCTGACCCACCAGATCTACGAAGCCGGTGCCGATGCGCTCATCGTGCAGGATATGGGACTGCTGGCGCTGGATTTGCCTCCCATCGCGCTCCATGCCAGTACCCAGACCGACAACCGCACGCCGGAGAAGGTGAAGTTTCTGCAGGATGTGGGTTTCTCTCAGGTGGTGCTGGCGCGCGAACTGTCTCTTGCGCAGATCCGCGAGATCAGCGCGGCGACCAATGTGCAGCTGGAGTTCTTTATCCACGGCGCTCTCTGCGTTTCCTACAGCGGCCAGTGCAACATCAGCCATGCCCGTACCGGCCGCAGCGCCAACCGTGGCGAGTGTGCCCAGCTCTGCCGTCTGCCCTGCTCGCTGCAAAAGCCGGATGGCGAAGTGCTGGTGGCCGACAGCCACCTGTTGTCACTCAAGGATATGGATCAGACCGACAACCTGGAGGCCTTGATCGAGGCGGGGATCCGCTCCTTCAAGATCGAGGGGCGACTCAAGGGGCTCGATTACGTCAAAAACGTCACCGCCTGGTATCGGCAGAAGCTGGACGCCATTCTGGATAGTCGCTCCGATCTGGTGGCTGCCTCTGCTGGCCGTTGCAGCTACAGCTTCACGCCTGACCCCAAGAAAAGTTTCAACCGCGGCAGCACAGACTACTTCCTCCATGGTCGCCAGCAGGGTATCGACTCCACCAGGAGCCCGAAATATGTGGGCGAACCGCTGGGGCGGGTCACCAAGGTGACCCGTGACGGTATCGAGATCGATGGCAGACAGGTCACCCTCAACAACGGCGACGGTCTGGGCTTCTTCAAGCCGAATAACGAGCTGGTGGGGATGCGTCTCAACAAAGTCGAAGGTAAGCAGTTACTCCTGTCAGAACGCATGCCAGGGCTGAAGGTGGGGACAGAAATCTACCGCAACCACGATCAGGCGTTCAGCAAGATGCTGGAGAAGGCGAGCGCGGATCGCCGCATCCGGGTCGATATGGTGCTGGCAGAGTGCGATGAGGGCGTGATCCTCACGCTCACCGACGAGCAGGGCATCAGTGCAGCAGTGACGCTGCCTTGCGACAAACAGCCTGCCGACAATCCTGAGCGGGCGCTGCAACAGGCGCGGGATCAACTTGGCAAACTCGGCAATACCCTGTTTGTGGCGCGCAAGATTGAGTTGGCATTCACTCACCCGCTATTTATCGCCGCATCACAGCTCAACGGTTTGCGCCGGGACGGCATCGCCGCGCTGGAGGCGGTACGAGTGGCCAGCTACCAGCGCCCCGAGCGACGGATCGCGCTGCGGGATATCAACTATCCCCAGCACCGTCTCTCCTACCTTGGCAATGTGCTGAACAGCGCGGCCGAGCAGTTCTTCCGCGAACATGGGGTGGAGCGGATTGCTCCCGCCTATGAGGCGAACAAGGAGGAGCGGGAAGTGGTGCTGATGATCACCAAGCACTGCATCCGCTACAGCCAGAACCTCTGTCCGAACGAGGTGCCAGGTCTCAAGGCCGAGCCGCTGGAACTCAAGATGGGTAAAGACACCTTCCGCCTGCGTTTTGACTGTAACCGCTGCGAAATGCATGTGATGGGCAGCCTGAAACGCTGATCAATGAGCCCCTTTCTCCATCTGGAAAAGGGGCAATTTTTTATCGCAGGTGCTCTACTCAGACTCCTTTAATTGCCCCTCTCCAGCGCCAGCAGTGCTTTTTTAATCTCCAATCCCCCCGCATAGCCGGTCAGGCTGCCGTTTTGGCCGATCACCCGATGGCAGGGGACGATGATCGAGAGCGGATTGCGGCCATTCGCCGCGCCCACTGCCCGCACCGCATCGGGTTTGCCGATGGTGCGAGCGATATCGCTGTAGCTGCGGGTCTCGCCGTAGGGGATGTCGCACAGCGCTTGCCATACCGCCTGCTGAAAGGTGGTGCCACGGGCGGCAAGGGGCAGGGAGAAGCGCTGCAAGCGACCGGCAAAATAGGCGTCAAATTCGGCGAGGAAGGGGGCCAGTGCTCCGTGATCTTGCTGCCAGCCACTCATATCGGGCAGTGCCCGCAGGCCCGCCACAAAGTCTACGTGCACCAGACCGGATTCATTGATGGCAACCAGCAGATCGCCGCAGCGGGTCGGCAGGATATCGTAGCAGATCATGGGGTTATCTCCTGTTGTGGGTTATCCGGCTGGTTTTCGTTGCCGGTGGCACGGAGTAGCAAATCGGGCGCTTCACTCATGGCGTGCCACAGCCAGCTGGCCGCATAGCTGCGCCACGGTTGCCATGCTGCGCTTTGCGTCAACACCTCTTTTACCGGCAGCTTGGTGCCGCCGCCGAGTGCCTTTTGCAGCACCAGATCGGAAGCGGGGAAGGCATCGGTATCCATCCCGCAGCGCAGCCGCCAGTAAGAGACCGTCCAGGGGCCTATGCCCGGTAGTGCCAGCAACTGCTCATCACTGGCTGTTGTGAGGGTCAGCTCACCGCTGGCCAGTGCCTTCGCCACTCCCCGCAGGGTACGAATACGGCTGCCGGGCATGCCGATGCCATCGAGATCGAGTTCGCACAACTGGGCGGGGGTCGGTAGTTGTGCCACCCCGAATTGCGCCTCGGTACGGGCTACCAGTCGCCCGAGTATGGTGATGGCTCCTTTGACCGAGACCTGCTGGCCGACGATGGCGCGCAGCATCACCTCGTATTCGTCCCAGCCACCCGGCAGCCGAACGCCGGGCCAGCGCGCCTGCAAGCGGGCGAGCAGCGGATCCTGACCGAGCAGATCGCCGATCCGCTGCATATCGGCATCGAGATCCCACATCCGGCGCACCCGATAGAGCAGATCGGGCAGTGCTGTGAGCGGCAGATCATGGACGGTAAGCTGCAGGCTGTGCCCCTTGCCCTGCGCGATGCGCACCAGCGCGACCTGATCGCCGACCCGGTAGCGCCGTTCATACACCTCGCCATCTACCCGCTCCAGTCCGGGGATCGCCCGTAGCCGATAGAACGCCAGCATGGCCGCCACGTCATATGGGGGGCGATAGGGCAGTTGCAGGGTCAGGGGGGCGCCGCGGGGCTGCGCGCTCATGTGCTCTGGCGCATGATCCTCTTGTTGGCGCAGGGTGCGCGGGGCCAGTCCGTAGGCGTTGAGCCAGGCGTCATTGAAGCGGCGGATGCTGGCAAAGCCGGCGGCAAACGCGATGTCGGTGATGGGCAGCCCGGTTTCAGTCAGCAGCCTTTTTGCGAGCAGCAGGCGGCGCGTCTGCTCCACCTGTTTTGGTGAGGCGCCGAGATGTTGCTCGAACTGGCGGCGCAGGGTGCGTTCGCTGATCCCGGCCTCAGTGGCCAGTTTGGCGAGCGTGCCCTCCGCCAGCTCGCCGCGATCGATGCGTGCCAGCAGACGTGCCAGTTCAACCGGCAGATCGCCACGGGCGGCGGGGGCCAGCTCAGGGCGGCAGCGCAGGCAGGGTCGCAGCCCATACTGCTCGGCGGCCGCGGCGCTTTGGAAGTAGCGCACATTGTGCTCGTGCGGTGGCCGTGCCGGGCAGACCGGCCGGCAGTAGATGCCGGTCGAGAGCACGCCGGTAAAGAAGCGGCCATCGAAGCGAGAATCGCGGGCGAGCCGTGCGGCGTGACACTGCTCGCGGCTGAGGGTGTTGATCACCTCATCCGGTGACGACTCTGGGCTGGGCTTTGCATTCATGGTGTTGGCGGCTTTGCTGGAATAGATAGCAAGAGAGTAAGGGGGCTCGGGGGCTGTGACTAGCCAGAAACGGACAGGGATAGCAAAAATTGGCCAAAGGTTTTTTTGCTCTTTCATTGCACGGCCGGGTTTCACTCTTCGTCACGCTGCTATTCATATGTCGCGGCTCGACAGAAGGGGGCATAACGGACGGGTCGTAGGCACGATTGGCCTAGCTTTATTTGCTTAGCGAGATTAGTGGCGGCGAAAACTGCTTAAAAATTAATAACAGATCACATAACTATCTTTTTTACATTGAGTGTGGTGATTTTGTGTTGTTCAATCGAGTTAGTTAATTTTTGATGATTATTAAGTCATCACATCTGCGGCCTTAGGCCGACCAATAACAACAACACTTGCCAAGGATGATAAGTGAACGACTGTAAGGCATGGCCCCATTGCCGTGGGTTTAGTCTGATCGAGTTGTTGATCGCCATGACGGTTGTCAGCATTCTCGCGGCCATCGCGTTGCCAGCGTATCAGGGTTATCTGCAACAGGGACGTCGTTACGAAGCGCAGCAACAATTGCTGGAGCAGGCGCTCGCCCTTGAACGTATCTATACCCAACAGGGCCGTTATCCAGACACGTTTGATACCCATTCCAACACGGATTTCTACCAGTTCAGCTACAGCCAGCAAGATGCTGGCGACTACCTGCTCAAAGCCATTCCAACGACGCGACAACAGGATGAGTGCGGCACTCTGACCCTCGATCAAACCGGTTATCGCGCGGCCAATCGCCATGACTGCTGGGGATCATAAGATGAATGTGCGCGGATTTACTCTGATTGAGTTGATGATCACGGTCGGCATCGCCGCCATTTTGCTATTGGTCGGGTTGCCCTCCATGAGTCAGCGCCTCGCGGCCGAACGGCTCGATCGCAGTGCGACCGAACTCGCGTCAGCCTACCGCTTTGCCCGCAGCGAAGCGGTCAAGCTGACCCTGCCGGTGGTACTGCAGGGCACCGAGAACGGTGGCTGGGAGGTGATGGCTGACAGCAAGTTGCTGCGTCAGGCGGCAGCACCTGCTGGCGGAGTGGTGATCAAGCCGTTTGACCCCATCCAGATCGCGCCAACCGGCAGCAGCAGCCACGCCGAGATCATTCTGGCCAATCGCCTCGGTGAGCAGCGGGTGCTCTGCGTGGCCCCGAGCGGCCAGCTGCTGCAAGGGAGCTGTTCATGAGACACGCTGCACTTGCCCGCCAGCAGGGCTTCAATCTGGTGGAGATCATGGTCTCCATGGTGTTGGCGGTGATGGTGTTTCTCGGTCTCGCCAAGGGGCAGGTGGTCTCGTTGCAGCAGGCGCATTACAGCTTGCAGAGCACGCTGGCCACGATCGAGGCGAGCAACAGCGTGGAGCAGATCTGGAGCTCGCTGTGTGAAGTGCAGCGCAAGCCCGAGCGGTTCACCCAGGCCGATTTTCTTGCCCGCTTCACCCTGCAGGATGGCCACCGGTTGGTGCTACCGAACCGTTATAGCGACAACTTTGTGGTCGCTATCGAGTGGCAGGATGAGCGGGTCTCCGGCGCCAAGCGGGTGGAGCTGAACGCAGGATTTCCGCCCTTATGCTGAGCGTCCCCTCACGGCAACGAGGTGTCAGTCTCGTCGAGCTGATGATCTCCATGGTGCTCGGTCTGATGCTGATGCTGGCGATTTTTGCCGGTTACGCCCCGATCAAGAGCACGGTCGAGCAGAGCAAGGCGTTGGAGCAGGCGAACGAAGTGCTGCGCTTTGCCACTCTCACCTTTACCAACAGCATCAAGCAGGCGGATCAGCTGATAGCAGTGACCCCTGAGCGCCTGACGCTGGCCTTCAAGGTAGAGGGGGGCAGTCCGGTGCTATCCTGCCTTGGCAACCAGAAAACCGCCGATTTTACCGAGCAGTACCGCTTCACGCCGCCAGTACTCAGTTGCGATGACGGAGATGGCCCGCGCCTGTTGCTGGCCCATCTTCAGGATCTTGAATTCGTCCAGCAGGGGGCAGTGGTCAATATCCGCATCTTGCCCGAAGGGCTGCCGAGCTATCTGGCACCGGGAGTAGAGGTGCAGGTGGCCCGCCGTAAGGCGGTCTGGGAGGCAGCGTTGGCCACATCCGGTGCCAACGCCACAGCAGGGGGAGCGGGATGAACAAGGGATTGCAGGGGCAGCGGGGAGCCGTACTGCTGGTGGTGCTGGTGGTGAGCTTGTTGTCGAGTCTGCTGGTGTTTACCAGCATTCAGGAGAACCAGTTGCAGACTCGCCTGAGCGGCAATTTTCACAAGAAGATCAATGCGCAGCTCAGTGCCGAGCAGGGGATGAACGAGAGTTATCGCGCCCTGCATCAGGCCCTTGGCGCCGAACCGCGCATCGAGTGGGCTCAACTGGTGCAGAAGGTGCCTGGCAAGGGGGAAGGAGCCATGGCGGGCAGCCGCTTCAGCATCGAGCAGCTTGATGCCTCCGCCGGCAGCAAGCTGGCGCTGCAGAGCCATGGCCGCTATCTGGAGGGCAATGCCAGCCTCAACGCCCTGTTTGCCCTCAAGCGCGAACCCGGCAATCTCATCTTTCAGGATTCGGTGGTGGCGTGTGAAGGGTTGAGCCTCTCCGGTAGCGGTTTTATCGACAGCTATGACTCGCGCAAGGGCAAATATGGCGGCACCAACATTAACCAGAATGCCAAGGTGGCGACCGTCAGTGACAAGGCCAATGTAGTGCTCGACGGCAATTCGCCAATTTGGGGCGATGTACGGGCGACCGGCTCCGTGACCCTGAACGGATCTTCTCCCATCTCGGGCAACGTGAATGCCGGGAGCGACGTCATTATCTCCCCCTCTTCGGACAAGATTGTCCGGGTCTCCGGCAATGTGAAAGGGGGCGGCAGTTTGACCCTGAAAGGGGGGCGCATCGGTGGTCAGGTGGCGGTCAATGGCAATGTCTCCATGGACTGGGGTACCAGTATCGACAGCGGCAAACTCAGTTATGGTGGTGCTGGCTTTTTTAAAGATCAGGCGAACCAGAAGTATCTGGATCCCGAGTATCGCAATGATCCCAAG
The DNA here is from genome assembly GCF_040908345.1 of Aeromonas sp. R3-1. Lineage (NCBI taxonomy): Bacteria > Pseudomonadati > Pseudomonadota > Gammaproteobacteria > Aeromonadales > Aeromonadaceae > Aeromonas > Aeromonas sp. R3-1. Next base: position 7,105 of record NZ_JBFODN010000275.1, on the reverse strand, counting down.
TTGCCACCTGTGGCCGGGCAGGTGTGTGACCCGCTCAATGTGGCCGCGCTGCCCAAATCGTTCCCCCCTGCAACGCTGCCCATCAATGGCCCGCTGACGCTCGGGGCCACCCAGCAGATGGTGCTGACCACGGATCCCGCCACCGGCTCGGTCACCAGCAGCAACCAGCATAAGCCCGGGCTGCCGCTACCCGGCAAGGGGGAGCTGTTTGGCAAGGATCAGACCATTTATCAGCTCGACAGTCTCAATATGGGGGCCGATGCCACACTAACCATCAAGGGGGATGTGGTGCTGCTGATCGACAAGGATTTCACCATGACTGGCAGCAACAAGTTGACGGTGAGCGAGGGCAGTAGTCTGACCCTGATCGTCAGCGGCAAGGTCGATCTCGGGGCCGGTGCCGAGGTGACGGCAGCCAAGCAGGGGCTGACCACTGTCGGTACGCCTGCTATCTCCCTCTATTCCGCGTATAGCGGCAAGGATGGGATCAAGCTGTCGGGTAATACCCCGCTCTATGCCGCCCTCTATGCCCCGCTGACCGAGATGAAGATCAGCGGAAGTGGCGGTCTGTACGGGGCGGTGCGGGCAAAATACCTGACCGAGAGTGGCGCGGGCGGTGTGCACTATGACGAGGCGCTGGGCATGGCAGATCTGGGGGACGATCAGGGGCCGCCGCCGACACTGGCGCTGCGGCAGTGGCACTTTGTGCAGTGAGGCTGGCGAGCCGCTAAAAAGGATCGAACGGGGCGCGCAACTGTGAGAAGGTGGAGATCTGTCCACCCAGCCATTCACTGTTGAGGAGAGCTCCATGCCAGGCCCCGCTCGCGCCGGTGCCCTGATCTATGCCAAGGATCCGGGCCTGCTGACCCACTTTTATCGTACATTGCTGCAGATGGTGGTCTGCAGTCAGGATGAGCAGCTGGTGGTGCTGGAAAACAGCGATATCCAGCTGCTGATCCACGCCATTCCCGAGCCTTATGCCGGGCAAGTTGTTATCAAGCGGCCGCCGGAATTGCGGGAAGAGGGGGCCATCAAGCTGTTCTTCACCGTATCCAGCCTCGCCTGGGCGGAGGCGAAGGCGGCGGATCTCGGCGGCGGCCTGCTGCCACAGCAGTGGACTGGGCCCGGCTTTGTGGTGCGCAACGCCTTCGACCCTGAGGGCAATATCCTGCAACTACGCGAGTTGCTGGGTGCCCCGGATCCCCTCTGAACTCTCTCTTTTTACAGCATTGCCGTGACGGCGTGCTGTGCCATGCACCGCCATAAAAATGAACCGCCATAAAAACGGGGCCCTGTAGTGGTCAACTAAAAAGGGCCCCGTTCTGCTGTTAGCTTACTGCGCTTATTACTTCAGGTAGCGCTGTTCCAGATGCTGGCGCAGCCAGTGCGGATTGAGCGCTTCACCGGTGGCACGGCGCACCAGCTCGTCGGTGCTGTGCAGGCTCCCCTGTGACCAGATGTTGCGTCCGAGCCAGCCGAAGATCTCCGGCAGGCGGCCCGCCGCGATCACCTCACCCATGCTGCCCAGCTCTTTCTCGAGGGCAAAGCGCAGCTGGGCGGCATACATGGCGCCCAGGGTGTAGCTCGGGAAGTAGCCGAACGAGCCGTCGGTCCAGTGAATATCCTGCATGCAGCCATTGCGGTAGTTGCCCTTGGTGGAGAGTCCCAGCCACTGCTGCATCTTGGTGTCCCACAGCTCGGGGATGTCGGCCACCTCGATCTTCCCTTCCACCAGATCGCGCTCCAGCTCGTAGCGCAGGATAACGTGGGCCGGATAGGTCACCTCGTCCGCATCGACCCGAATAAAGCCCGGTTCGACCCGGCTGTAGAGCTTGGTCAGATTGTCCGGCGCAAACGCCGCCTGTTCGCCGAAGTGGTGACGAATACGTGGCGCCAGCAGCGCGAGGAAGGATGGATGATGCCCCAGCTGCATTTCACAAAACAGGCTCTGGCTCTCGTGGATCGCCATGGAGCGCGCTTCGGCTACCGGCTGACCCAGCAGATGACGCGGCAGCCCCTGCTCGTAACGGGCGTGACCGGTTTCGTGCACTATGCCCATCAGGCTGGAGACAAACTCCTGCTCGTTATAGCGGGTAGTGATCCGCACATCGGTCGGCACGCCGCCACAGAAGGGGTGGCTGCTCACATCGAGACGGCCGTGGGCGAAATCAAAGCCGAGCAGTCCCATCACCTCCTGACCGAGTGCCTGCTGGGTCGGAATGGGGAAGGGGCCTTGCGGCAGCAGCAGGGCATCGCCCTTTTGTTGTTCACTCACGGTCTGGATAAGAGCCGGCAGCCAGCTGGCGAGATCGCCGAAGATCTGATCGAGCCGTGCGCTGGTCATGCCCGGCTCATAGAGGGCCAGCATGGCGTCGTAGGGGCGCACGCCAAGCGCATCGGCCCGCAGCTGCGCTACTTCACGGGAGAGTTTCACCACCTCCTCGAGATTGGGAGCAAAACCGGCCCAGTCGTTGTTCTTGCGCTGGCTGCGCCAGGCGTGCTCGCACTTGCTGCCAGCGAGCGACAGCGCTTCGACCAGCTCACCGGGCAGCAGGCTGGCATCTTGCCACTGGCGCTTGATCTCGCCGAGATTGGCCCGTTGCACTTCATCCAGCGGCTCACTCTCGGCCTTGGCAATCCAGTCGCCCAGCTCGGGAGCGGTGCGCTTCTGGTGGATTAGCAGACCGAGTTCGGCCATCGCTTCGGCGCGGGCACCGTTGCCCCCTTCCGGCATCATGGCCGCCTGATCCCAGCCGCAGATGGCGGCGAGGTGGCTAAAGCGGTGGATCTGCTGCTGATGTTGTTCAAGCTTTTGATATGACATGGGATTGTCCTTGTTATCGTCCCTGATGGTATGCCGCCCCGTACCTGGCATGCTCGGGGCCGTTCGATGCTAACACCGCCGCTGTATAGTTGACCACCTTCATGCAGGCGGGCCAAAGGCGTGGGGGCGAAACGCGGATTAGCCGAGCCGCTTCTGGTGCCGTTCGCGGTTTTCCGCTTTTTTGCGTTCGCTTTTACGCAGCAGCACGTATAGAGCACCGCTGCCGCCGTGGCGACGCTCGGCACTGTGGATCGCCATGACGGCGGGCAGTTGCGGCAACCAGGCGCTGACATAGCTTTTCAGCAGGGCACGCGGGGTGCTGCGCTCCCCCTTGCCGTGCAGGATCAGCAGGCAGCGGATATCCCGGACTTCACAATCCGCAATGAACTGCACCAGCGTCTGGCGTGCCTCATTGAGGGTTTTCTGGTGCAAGTCCAGGCTGGCCTGCAGCTCGTATTTGCCGAGCCGCAGCTTCTTGTAGACCCCCTCCTGCACCCCATCGCGTTTGAAGCCGACGATTTCGTGCGGATCGCGCATCTCGATGGCCTCCATGGTGAGGTGGTCGAGGGCGAGTTGTTCGGCAGTGGCAGCCTGGCGGCGAGCGAGCTGCGCCTCGGTCGGGGCGGATTTGGCCGCATGGGGATGGATGTTGTCGCTGCGAATGGGCCGCACGTCGGCCACTTCATTCATAAATAGCGAGAGTTCGTCGTTATGAGACACGGCAGGCTCCCCATAAGAAAAAGTGGGGGCCATTATAACGGCCGCAACCGGCACAGAAAACGGGGAAAGGGGGAGGGGATAAGGGGCGCCCAGCATGGACACTGGTGCAGTCTGGCCCGGGAATCACAGTCGCGAACCATAAAACAGCACAGGCGGTCAGTGTGAGCTGCCGCCTGTGGTCAGAGGATTATTTTCCCTCTTTGGGCTGTTGAGAATGGGGTTGCTGTGAATGAGGCGGTTGCGAGTGCATCACCTTGTAGATGAAATAGGCCGCGTAAGAGCTGATGAGCAAGAAGGTGCCGATAATCACCAGCATCGACATCAATCCCACGCTGTTGCCAAACATCAGGTCCAGCCAAAAGTCCATTTTATTGCTCCTGTCACCCGGTTGATGACAGGCATGATAAATACCTCTTTGCCCTGTCCGGGATGATCCCGATCAACTCCCTTGCAGGTTGTTTAATAACCAGTGCGTTCTGTGATCGTTCTCACTGGACTCCATGCTACCGAGCTTGCACAGGGCCCGGTGTGGTGAGCGGGGTAATGCGCCACCCTTGCTGCTCCAGCAACGCCAGCAACCCCTGCTCGCCGTAAAGGTGCAGGGCCCCTACCACGATAAAGCTCTCGTTGGGCAGGGTAGACCATTTTTTTAGCCAGTTATGGTTGCGCTCGGCCAGCAGGGTCTGCTCCATCCAGCTTTGTAGCGCGGGCGGGGCCATCTCCTCCTTGAGCAGATTGATCAGCGTCGCCTCATCCCCCTGCTGCCACGCCTTCATCACGGCGGCGAAACCACTCTCCAGCATCGGTAGCTCATCTAGGGTGCTGGCGAGCATCAGGGTCTGGTTGTCACCCACGCTGGCCAGATAACCGAGCTGCTCCAGCAGGGTTTCAAAACCCACTACCGGTTTGCCCTCTTTGGCGGCCCGGGTAGCGAAGTGCTGGTCTATCCCGAGTTCACTCTTGAAGTCGGAGCGGGCCATGGCGGCCTGGGTCAGGGTAATGGCGGCAAACCAGGGGCGCAGGGTGGCGAGGGTAGCCTCGTCGATGCCATAGCGGGCGCCCGCCATCAGGGTGCGTTGATAGAGCTCGGCAGGCAGATGATCCTTGAGCGGTTTGCCATCCACCAGTCGGGTGAGGGAGGCGGTCTGTTGCCACTGATCCGGTGTGATGCTGTTCATGTCCACCTCCATCACCAGTGCGCGACTCTGCAGCCAGGCACGCTCCACCGGCTCCGGCAGAGGATAGAGGGCTGGTTTACCTGCATGGATGGAGCCCAGCAGCCAGTGTTGCTGGTTGCCCTTGCTCACCCGATAGAAGGCGGGATCGGCAAAGGCGTGCAGCGGTAGCAGCAGGCAGAGCAGGAAGGCAAAGAGGGTGTGATGAAATCTCATGGGGATCCTTAATGTGCGCCGGGTGACTTCTCTTGCTGACAATAACCCCTATGATAAGTCCTCATTTCAGATAACCAAGAGGTTTGCCATGCCCCATCTTCGTTTTCGCGCCGTGACGCTCGATACCCTGCAACAGGTGAGCGGCACGCTGCTGGCCGAGCTTTGCGAGCTGACCGGCGGCAAGCCGGAGTTTGTCACCATGGAGCGGATTGATAGCTGCTGGATCCGCAACGGCGAGCCAGAGACGGGTTTTCCGTTTGTTGAGCTGCACTGGTTCGAGCGGCCACAAGAGATGCAGGACGCCGCCGCGCGCCTTATCACGCGCCATTTGAAACGGGTGCTGGGGGAGCAGACCTATGTGGTGGTGCAGGTGATCCCTCTGGTCAAGAGCGCCTACTACAGCAATGGCGAGCACTATTGAAGAGAGGGAAAAACCAGGTTGGCGGGACGGGTGATGCCGCTACCCGGCTAACGCCACTTGGGCGGCAGGATGCTTGTCGCCCATCACGGGATCAGGCCGATTTGGCCAGCAGTTTATCGAGCCAGCGAGTGGGCAATACCCGTCGCAGGAAGGCAAACAGCCGGGTCGGAGTGGTCACCGGATAGCGTGCCTTGGGATGGGCGTGGGTCAGCGCATGGAGCAGCGGCGGGATGCAGGCTTCGCTTGGGAGGGTAAAGCCGCTGGTGGCCCCCTCTTTTTCCAGCCGTGTCAGGGTCTGGCGGTAGGCCGACTGATGACGGCTCTGGGCCGGATCGATGTGCCGCAAGAAGGCGCTGCGGGCATTGGCACGAAAACGGGTATCGATGGGGCCCGGTTCAATCAGGCTGATATGTACCCCGCTACCCGCCAGTTCGAGGCGTAGAGTGTCGCTATAACCTTCCAGCGCAAATTTGCTGGCGTTGTAGGCGCCGCGATACTTCATGGCAACCAGTCCCAGAACCGAGCTGTTCTGCACTATCCGCCCCTCTTTGGCCTCCAGCATCGGCGGCAGCACCTGACGGATCAGATGGTGCCAGCCAAACAGGTTGGTATTGAATTGTTCCCTGAGCGCTTCGGTGGGCAGATCTTCCAGCGCCCCGGGTTGGCCATAAGCGCCATTGTTGAACAGGCCATAGAGGCGCCCGCTCGCCAGATGGAGCGCCGCACTGGCACCCAGCTCGATGGAGGCAGGGTCCGCCAGATCCAGCTGTACTGCCAGCAATCCCTGTTGCTGCAGACGGGCCACATCTTCCGCCTTGCGCGCCGAGGCGATCACGGTAAAACCGTGCTGCCCGAGCGCCTGTGCGGCGGCGAGGCCAATACCGCTGGAACAACCGGTGATCAGAACAAAACGGGGCATGATGGGAAATCTCTATGCGATGTATCGCTTGAGGATACATGAAACAAAAGCCCGCATAAAAGCGGGCTAAGTGTGATAAACAGTACTTCTTACAGGTTTTGCGCTGCCCAAGAGATAAAATCGCGTTTCTCGGTTGGGGTCATTTTGTCAAACCAGAATCGCGCTTGTTGGGAAGCTGAGTCACTGATATCGGAAGGCTGAATGGGTTTTGTGGCTACTGCTGCGGGAATCACGTTGCTGCCTTGTGTCGGCAAGTCATATACGTTTTTCACATTACCCTGCATTGCTCCTGCCAGTTGAGGTAGCGCCGCTGGTTGGTTGCTACGGTTAAATGCGTCAAGCTCTTCGCCAAAATTACGAAGCACGGACATATTGGTCATAGAGACCAGCTCACCAAGTTTGTATGAAACGGTGTTGCCGGATGACGAGAGTTTCCATTGTGGTTGTTTGTCAAACGCCTCTCCTCGTTCCCATGTTTGCAACCTCGGTGCTTCTACCGATATCGCTTGGTTTGCAGCATTAAATGTCAATACATGTACATGAGAGTTATATTTTTTTGTATTGTTTTTATCTTTGACTAATTGAGAGATTTTAATCGCAATTTGATTGTCTCCGTCGGGCAAAGATTGATTGTCTACCTTGCCAATAAACAGCGGGGAGTCAACCGGAATACCATTGACCGCAACGAGTTCTACCCCTCTGCCTATTTCCAGATTGACTGCAGCCTGACTGACAGAGGGTAGTGTGGCGATTAATGCTGCCATAATGGTCTTTTTCATTTCTGGTTTACCTCTTGTCTTCATCACAACTAAAAAGGCGGGCCCTGTAAG
>NZ_JBFODN010000274.1:0-12381 GCF_040908345.1 Aeromonas sp. R3-1 | reverse complement strand
TGGCCCTTCTCTTTATCGCCAGGCGATCACTTCTTCTTTTTCTTCTTGGCGGACTTCTTCTTGTCGACCGGCTTTTTCTTCTTCACCGGTACCCGCGCTTCCTTGTGTTTCGGGCGCAGCTCGTCGATCACCCGGCGCTTGAGGCGCTCTTCGGTGTAGCGCTCGATCTTGGCGACCATCGCCATGTCGTGGGCTTCCACCAGGCTGATGGCACAGCCACGGTTGCCGGCGCGGCCGGTACGACCGATCCGGTGGACGTAAACATCGGCGCCGTAGGGCATGTCGTAGTTGATGACATGGCTGACGTTCGGCAGGTCGATGCCGCGGGCGGCGACGTCGGTAGCGATCAGGAAGGGTACTTCCCCTTCGTGGAACTTGCGGATCGACTCGATACGCTTGCTCTGCTCCATCTCGCCACGGATCCAGGCGCAGGAGATACCTGCAGCCTGCAGCTGGCCGGAGAGCTCCGCCAGACGCTCGCGAGTCTTGACGAAGATGATCGCCTTCTGGGTTTCCGGATCTTTCAGGATATGGGTCAGCAGCGCCAGCTTGTGGGCGGCGTCATCGGCCAGATGGATCCACTGGGTGATGGGGCGACGTTCGCTGCGGGGCGGCTCGGCGTGCAGCTCCACCGGATCCTTGAGGATCTCGTTGGCGAACTTCTCAAGGCCGGCCCCTTCCAGGGTGGCGGAGAAGAGCATGGTGTGCTTGCGGTAGCGCGCTTCGGCCACGATGCGGTTCACATCCTTGATAAAGCCCATGTCCAGCATGCGGTCCGCTTCATCCAGCACCAGCACTTCGATGTCGTGGCTCTCGAACTCCTCTTTCTCGATGTACTCGAGCAGACGGCCCGGGGTGGCGACCACGATGTCGGTGGTCTTGGTCAGAGCAGGCAGCTGCTCTTCATGGCTGACGCCGCCGATGATGGTTTCGATGCTGAGGTTGGTGTGGGCCGCCAGCGCCTTGGCGTGGGCGGTCACCTGCAGCGCCAGCTCGCGGGTCGGGGTCAGGATCAGCATGCGGCAGGGGCCCGGCTTGCGGCGCGGGAAGTCCAGCAGGTGCTGGAGTGCCGGCAGCAGGAAGGAGGCAGTCTTGCCGGTACCGGTCGGAGCGGATGCCAGAATATCGCGGCCGTCCAGGGCTGGCTCCAGCACCATCTGCTGGATGGTGGTGGGGCGGGTGAATCCCATCTCGGCCAAGGCCCGGTTGAGGGCGGGGTGCAGGTCGAAATCATCAAAGGACTGGCTCATGGCAATACTCGGTCATTAAGGAAACGGCAGATTATAGGCGATTATCTCGTCGGCTCCTATTGGTGAGTGTGTCTTAGCCGCTATAATCGCCCACCATTTTTGCAGATGACGGGGGCCAGATGGGACGTAGTCGCGGATTTACCTTCAAACAGTTCCATATTAATCACGATCGCTGCGCCATGAAGGTAGGCACCGATGGCATTTTGCTCGGTGCCTGGGCGCCGGTCGAACAGGCGCGTCGAGTGCTCGATATCGGCACCGGCAGCGGCCTGATTGCCCTGATGCTGGCCCAGCGCAGCAGGTCTGACTGCCGTCTTGATGCGGTCGAGCTGGATATTAATGCGGCCAGTCAGGCGCGGGAGAATGCGGCTGCTTCTCCCTGGGCCGATCGGGTGACCATCATAGAGAGTGCCATTCAGGATTATCAGGCTGGCCCTTACGATCTTGTCGTCTCCAACCCTCCCTATTTCGTGGCAGGCCAGTCATTTAGCGATCCGGCGCGGGCGTTGGCCCGCCATACCGGCGCCCTCGACAGCCACGCATTACTGGCGGCCTGCGATCGTTTGCTGAGCCCGAACGGGCAGGTGGCGCTGGTGCTGCCGACGGCGATGGCCGATGAAATTTTATGCATTTCGGCGAATTATGGTCTGCATGGCATTTGTTATACAGCTGTTATCACCAGAGAGGGTAAAGAGGCAAATCGTGTTTTATTGCTACTTGGTAGAGGATTAAACAGGTATGAGAGGGGTGAAATTGTGATCCATTCTGCTGACGGGGCCTATTCCGACAGATATATCCAACTGACCACCCCCTTCTATTTGAAGATGTAAATTTCGTCTTGAACTATTTTTTCACGCCATTATGCTGGTTCCAGATCGAGCGCCCGCTCCAGACCAGCTAAAACCACTGGTTGCGATGAAAAAACATGCGGGGCTCTTTTTTTATACCCCCTGAACACACCCGGTCAGCGACCGATAAAAACTATAACAAGCAATAATTTACAAGACAGACGAGGTTGAACTTGACGAAATCACTCACATTGTCCGATGTACTCGGATTAGGGTTTATGACCTTCGCCTTCTACCTGGGCGCCGGTAACATCATTTTCCCGCCGTTGGCCGGTTACATGGCTGGTGAGCACCTCTCCCTGGCGATGTTTGGCTTTCTGGTCACTGCCGTGGGCCTGCCTCTGGTGACCATTCTGGCCGTGGCGAAAGCCGGTAACGGTTGGGCTGGCATGACCAAACTGCTGCCTGCCGGTGTCGCGACTGCGCTGGCCGTTGCCATCTATATCATCATCGGCCCGGCCTTTGCCGCGCCCCGTACCGGTCTGGTTGCCTACGAGATGGGCCTCAAGCCGTTCATCGGTGACATGGGGCAAGCGGGTCTGGCGGCCTATACCGTGATCTTCTTTGGTGTGGCCATTCTGGTCTCCATGAACCAGGGCAAGCTGATGGACGCCATCGGCAAATACCTGACTCCGGTACTGATGCTGCTGCTGCTGACTCTGGCGGTCGGGGTATTCGTAGCGCCGCAAGGCTCCATGCCTGACGCGTCCGGTGACTATCAGAACAGCCCCTTCGTGAAAGGGATCCTGGAAGGCTACAACACCATGGACACCCTGGCGTCCCTGATGTTTGGCGCCCTGATCGTCGATCTGCTGCGCCAGAAAGGCATCAACGATTACAAAAGCCAATTCAAGTATCTGGCCATTGCCGGCCTCATCTCTGCCGTTGGTCTGAGCGTGGTGTACGTATCCCTGTTCCAGCTGGGCAACACTGCGGCCGGTGTGGCGACCGATGTCAGCAACGGTGGCGCTATCGTCAACGCCTACGTACTGAGCCTGTTTGGTCAGCCGGGTCAGTTCATTCTGGCGGCCATCATCACCCTGGCTTGCTTTACCACTGCCGTGGGCCTGATCTCTGCCTGTTCCGATTTCTTCCACAATCTGACCGGCATGGCTTACAAGAAGCTGGTGGTGTTGCTGGGCGTTATCTGTGCCGTGGTGGCCAACGTGGGTCTGAGCCAGTTGATCAGCCTCTCCATTCCGGTGCTGGTTGCCATCTATCCGGTTGCCGTGGCGCTGGTACTGGTCACCTTCCTGAAGGGTTATTTCGGCCGTCCCCGTCTGGTGTTCCGTGGCGTGTTGATGGTTGCCTTCCTGTTCGGTTGCCTGGATGGTCTGGGTGCTGCCGGTATGAAGATGGATGCGTTTGCCTTCCTGCCGCTGTTCGACAAGGGCCTCGCCTGGCTGATGCCGACCCTGCTGGCCTGCGTAGTTGGCGTGATGGTGCGTCCGACCGAGATGGCTGCCGAAGCGGCCTGATCACACCCGATCTGATATTGCCAAGAGCCTGCCCCGTGCAGGCTCTTTTGTTTTCTGTGAGCCTCGCATTTCACCTCGCTTTGCTGCCGTAATTGTCACTGTACGCAGAGCAGATAGCATCTGAGCAGCCGTATCTTGCCGCTATAACCCACCCCCCTCTTCTTGCCTCTCATACCTACGTGTGACACCTCTTTATGGAGCGCCGAGTTGTTCGGCGATTAATTCCACAGCGGTAAATTGTTTCAAGATATTAATTGGTGATTGAGATCGAACTCCTCTTCTTTATGCTAAAGGTGGTGCGCCTCATCCGGTCCGCGGGCTGTGTGGGGGCGAAAGGTATTGTTACCGGTTATCTGCCAGGCAGTGGGTGCAATCAATAACAAGCTGATAAGGCAGATGAGGTTGAGTTTGACGAAATCATTGAAGTTGTCCGACGTATTCGGATTGGGGTTTATGACGTTTGCCTTCTATCTGGGGGCAGGCAATATCATTTTTCCGCCGCTGGCCGGTTTTATGGCCGGTGAGCATCTGCTGGCCGCCATGTGCGGCTTTTTGCTGACGGCGGTGGGTTTGCCGCTGATCACCCTGATTGCGGTGGCCAAGGGGAGTTCGGGGGGCGGCGCGAGTGGCTGGACCGGAATGACCCGCTATCTGCCCGCCGGGGCTGCGACGGCACTGGCCATCGCCATCTATATCATCATGGGGCCTGCTTTTGCCATTCCCCGCACCGGTCTGGTCGCCTACGAGATGGGGCTCAAGCCCTGGCTCGGCGATGCCGGTCACGAGGGGCTGCTGATCTACACCCTGAGTTTCTTTGCGCTGGTGATCCTTGTGGCGCTCGATCGGGGCAAGCTGCTCGATGCGGTCGGCAAGTATCTGACCCCAGCCCTGATGGCGATGCTGCTTATTCTGGCGGTCGGGGTCTTTATGACGCCGCAGGGCACCATGCCTGATGCCAGCGGTGAGTACATAGATGCAGCCCTGACCAAAGGAATGCTGGAGGGGTACAACACCATGGATACCCTGGCCTCCCTGATGTTTGGCGCCCTGATCATAGGTCTGCTGCGTCAGAAGGGGATCGAGGATTATCGCAGTCAGTTCAAATATCTGACCATTGCAGGCTTGATCTCGGCGGTTGGGTTGTCGGCGGTGTATGTCTCGCTCTTTCAGCTGGGCAACAGTGCCGGTGGGGTGGCGAGCGATATCAGCAACGGCGGCGCCATCGTCAATGCCTACGTCCTGAGTCTGTTTGGTCAACCGGGTCAGTTTATTCTGGCTGCCATCATCACCCTGGCTTGTTTTACCAGTGCTGTCGGCCTGCTCTGTGCCGGTGCCGACTACTTCCATGGCCTGACAGGTTGGGCCTATCGCAACTGGGTGATCCTGCTGGGGGCGCTCTGTGCAGTGGTGGCCAATGTGGGGTTGAGCGAATTGATCGGCCTCTCCATCCCGGTGCTGGTGGCCATCTATCCGGTTGCCATCGCGCTGGTGCTGGTGACCTTCCTCAAGGGATGGTTTGCCCAGCCACGGCTGGTGTTTCGCGGTGTGCTGACGGTCGCCTTTCTGTTTGGTTGCCTCGATGGGCTGGGGGCTGCCGGGATGGCGATGGACGGCTTTGCCTTCCTGCCGCTGTTCGACAAGGGGCTTGCCTGGCTGCTGCCGACCCTGCTGGCCTGCATCGTCGGCATCCTGGTGCGACCAAGCGGGCAGTTGGCGGCCGAAGCGGCTTGATTCAGAAACAACGAAATAGCAAAGAGGCCAGCAGCTGCTGGCCTCTTCTGTTTCTGCCGGATCCGTTACCGGATCAGATTTGCGGGCCTGACGGCTTGGGTTTGCCCTCCAGACCATACCAGTGGGTTTCTACCCGTCCGGCATGCCACTCGAAGGTGCCCCAGGGCTGCTTGGCTTCCCAGCGCGGGAAGTTGATGAGCACCCGGTTATCTTCGTACTTGTAGAGGGAGGTGCTGATCTGAATGTCCGACAGGATCAACAGCAGGGCCCAGCAGATGAAAATCCATTTCAATGCTTTCCACATAGGGTTACTCGAAGCAGATTTCGATAGTGGCGCGACCGAAATCCGATTCGAACGGCATCATGATCTTGGTGCCATCGGCACGGTGGGTGATGGTGTGGTTGGGGCCGGAGACGATGATGGGGGTCGCCATGTCAAACTCGTAGCCCTTCTCGCCCAGCATCCGCTTGGCACCGCCGGTCACCATGTTGGTGATTTCACCGACCATGTCGGTCACCTCTTCGTTGATGTTGGCGGGCGCTTCCCCCAGCATGCGGCGCATGATCTCCAGCGCCAGCCCCTTCTCGAAGCTGATGGAGAGGGAACCACGGGTCTGCGGGCCGACCATGCCAATCAGGCCGGAGACGTCGCCGCGCGCCAGCTCATCCATCTTGCGTTTCGGTTTGCCCGGTTTGAGTTCCAGCTGTGCCATGGTCGAGAGCACATTGAGCAGGGATAGCAGGAACGGATTTACAAAATCAGCCTTCATGATGACTTCCTACAGTGGGCGTACAACGGGCACATTGGCCATGTGCCTCTATCGTCTTATTGGTAATAGTAAAACCATGCAGGTGGGCCTGCTCGGAAAACGCGCTATCGATCGCCGTATCGTGAAGCTCGACCACATCCCCGCACTCGTCGCAGATCAGCAACTGCATCGGGTGAGCGTGATCGAAGTGGCAGCAGAAGATAAACGCGTTGAGAGATTCCACCTTGTGAGCAAAGCCCTGTTCGAGCAAAAAATCGAGTGCCCGATAGACGGTTGGCGGCTTGGCATTGGCTTCGGTTTGTTGCAGCTGGGCCAACAAATCATAGGCGCTGATGGCGTTGCCGTGTGCCGCCAGCAGGCGAAATACCTGACGTCGGGTCGGGGTGAAGCGGATCCCTCGCTGTATACAGAGTCGCTCGGCTCGTTGTAAAAGTTGGTCTTGATTCATGATCGCGCAGATACCCTTTCTATTAGCCGGATACTATCACAGGGCCTCGCATGGCGCGGCGACAAAATTCATTTTCTGGGGCTGCTTCACGTTGTGATAAAATCCGCCCCTTTCTTTAGCCAACCCGGATGATTTTTATGCAGGCGCAGCGTTTTTCCATCGCCCCCATGCTGGACTGGACTGATCGGCATTGCCGTTACTTTCATCGACTGATGAGCCGCCAGACCTTGCTCTATACCGAAATGGTGACCACCGGTGCCATCATCCACGGCAAGGGGGATTATCTGGGTTACAGCGAGCAGGAGCACCCCATTTCCCTGCAGCTGGGTGGCAGCAATCCGGCCGATCTGGCGCGCTGTGCCAAGTTGGCCGAGGAGCGCGGCTATGACGAGGTGAACATCAACGTCGGTTGCCCCTCCGATCGGGTGCAGAACGGTCGCTTTGGCGCCTGCCTGATGGGTGAACCGGCGCTGGTGGCTGACTGCGTCAAGGCGATGCGCGATGTGGTCGATATTCCGGTGACGGTGAAGACCCGTATCGGTATCGACGATCAGGACTCCTACGAATTTCTGCAGACCTTTATCGAACAGGTGCGCGATGCCGGTTGCGACACCTTTATCGTCCATGCCCGCAAGGCGTGGCTGAGCGGCCTGAGCCCCAAGGAGAACCGCGAGATCCCGCCCCTCGATTATCCCCGCGTCTATCGGGTCAAGCAGGATTACCCGGAGCTGACCATTGCTCTCAACGGCGGTGTCACCTCCATGGAGCAGACTCTGGAGCACCTGCAACACGTCGATGGCGTCATGATGGGGCGTGAAGCCTATCAGAACCCCTACATTCTGGCGCAGGTGGACAACCTGGTGTTCGGCCAGAACAACGCCGTGCCGAGCCGCCACGAGGTGGTGCGGATGATGCTGCCCTATATCGAGCAGGAGCTGGCCAAGGGCAACTACCTCTCCCACATGACCCGCCACATGCTGGGTCTGTTCCAGAATATGCAGGGGGCCCGCGCCTGGCGCCGTCACCTGAGCGAGAATGCCTGCAAACCGGGAGCGGATATTCAGGTGGTGCTGGATGCCATGGCCAAGGTGCCGGAGTTTGCCGCCAGCGAGCAGGGCGAATAACTCTCCTGTCAGGCAAAGCGAAAAAAGCGCGTCAGTTGACGCGCTTTTTTGATCGCTGTCGCTTCAATATCTGAACTGGTTGATCAGCCGCGAGAGATCTTGCAGCCGCTCAACCAGCAGGGTGATGCCATCTAGCGCCTGCCTGCTGTTGTCGGCGGTGTGGCTGGCCAGCTGGTGGATCTGGTGTACCCCTTCATCGAGGGTCGCCGTGACGTCGGCCTGCTGACTCACCGCCTGGGCGATCTCGTCGCTGGTGCGGGTTACCTGCCCCAGCATCCGGTTGATCTGGGTGAGCACGTCGGCGGTGGTGCCCGCGTGCTGCTGGCAGCGCACCGAGGTCTGCGCCCCTTGTGTCATCCCGTCCGACAGCTGTCGTGTAGTCTGTTGCAGCGCCTGGATCATCTCGTGGATCTCGCTGGTCGAGGCACGGGTCTTCTGGGCCAGCGCCCTCACTTCATCCGCCACCACGGCAAAACCGCGCCCCTGTTCGCCCGCCCGGGCGGCCTCGATGGCCGCATTGAGGGCGAGCAGGTTGGTCTGGTCAGCGATTTGACTGATCACCTCCAGAATACCGCTGATCTTCTGGCTGTCGCTGGTGAGCTGGGCCAACACGGCGTGGTTGGCATCCAGCTCCTGATGGAGTTGGTTGACGGCAGAACGGGTGGTCGCCAATGCTTGCAGCCCCTCGTCGGAAACCTGCTGTACCTCTATAACCAGATTGCTCGCCTCATGGGCACTGTGGGCCACATCCCGAATGGAGTGGCTCAACTCGGTGATGGCGGTCGCCAGCTGCTCGCTGTGGGCGCGCTGCTGCTGCAGGTGGGTATCGATGGTCTGGATATTGCCCAGGTCATCTTCGGCTGCCTGCAGGATCTGCTGGTTGGTGTCGGCGCTGCGCCCGACCACAGCCTTGAGCTCGGCCTGCTTCATCCGCAGGGCCAGTTCGACGGCCGCCAGGGTGTCGCGCCGTCGGGTGTAGAGCACCTGACAGAGGTGGGTTCCCTTGTCTTGATCGGCAAGGGTGAGCAGATGAGCCAGCCGTTGCTGCAATCGCCAGCCGTGGATTGCCTGTGCCAACAGCAACAAGGCGGTGGGCAGCAGCCATAACAGGTTGCCGGTGGCAAAGGTAGCAAGGGTGGTGAGCAAGGCAGAAACAGAGAGCCAGAGGGTCAGCTGACCCGGTTCAAAGTGAAAGCGGCTCAGCCAGGGAAGTGCCTTGCCGCTGCGCAGCAGGCCATAGAGCTGCTCGGCCCAGGCCACATCGCTGGCGGCGGGTTTGGTGCGCACCGACTGGAACTCGACGATCTCCTTCTGCGCATTGAGGATCGGGGTGACGTAAGCGTTTACCCAATAGAACTGACCGCTTTTGGCGCGGTTCTTGACCAGCCCCATCCAGCTTTTGCCCTGTCGCAGCCGCTGCCACATGTCGGCGAAGGCCGCTTTGGGCATGTCGGGGTGTCGCACCAGATTGTGGGGTACTCCTTCCATTTCGGTCGCACCATATCCGGCCACATCACAGAAGTGCTGGTTGGCATAGGTAATATGACTGGCGGGATCCGTGGTCGAGATGAGTGCGATGTTGTCGGGGAAGTGTATCTCCCCCTCCTGATGGAGTCTGGTCATGTGTCGTTCCTGAAAAAGCCAAATAACTGATAACTATGTTTTTTATTGTCGTTCTCAGTTAATCATTCTAAGGCTCTTCAGTGACCCGAACTTGGCTTGGGTCAATTAATCAACACAATGAATTGATGAAGTGAGGGTCAGCTGGCCGGTGTGAAATCGTGAACTTCGCCGCTTCTCGGTTTAAAGCGCGGATCGCTATCTTTGTAGCTGCGCACCAGCTCCATTGTCTTGCAAAAGCTGGCCTGCTTGTCGTACTCCTGACGAGCCAACTCGATGGCCCGCTCGGCCCGGCGTCGTTCCATCTTGTCAGACTTACGATCGCTGAACTGTTGCTGCTGGTGCAGCATCCAGCCGACAAACTCTTGCTGGCATTGGGATTCGCTATTGGCCTGCGCAGGCAGGGTCCACAACAACGAGAGCAGTATCAAATAACGCATGTCTGACTGGGTATTGAAGATTAATTGAACAGAAGGGGCGGCATTTTAGGCTGGAAATCGGGATGTGAACAGTATCAATAGCGAGGCCCTGCGGGGCCTCGCATCATTGTGGCCGGTGTCAGTGTTTGACGAGGTAGAGTTGGCGGCTGTAGGCCACATCTTCCGGGTTGTTGATGGGGTAGCCTTTAAGCCATGGCTTGATGAGGCGGGCATTGGTGTACTGGTAAATGGGGGCGATGGGGGCCTGATCCAGCAGGATCGTCTCCGCCTCGCCAAACAGCTTGCTGCGGCTGGCGGCATCCTGAGTGCTGGCCGCCTCTGCCAACAGTTGGTCATAACGGGCATTGGCAAAGCCTGCCATATTGCCGCTGTGACGGGAGCCCCACAGGCCAAGGAACGCTGAAGGGTCGTTGTAATCTGCGACCCAGGAGGAGCGGATCACCTCGAACTGACCGCTCTGGCGGCTGTCGAGATAGGTTTTCCACTCCTGATTGGTCAGCTCGACCTCGGCGCCCAGCTTCTGCTTCCACATGCTGGCAATCGCCAGGGCCATCTTCTTGTGAATTTCCGCGGTGTTGTAGAGCAGGGTCAGCTTGAGCGGCTTGTCCGGGCCATAGCCGGCCTCCTTGAGCAGGGCCTTGGCCTTGCTGTCCAGCGCCGGTTGGCTGCTGGTGGAGAGCAGGTTGGCGGCCGGGGTGAAGCTGGCGGTCACATCCGGAGTGAAGTGATAAGCCGGTTTCTCGCCGGTGCCGAGCACCTTGTCGGCGATCAGGGCGCGATCGATGGTGTAGGAGAGCGCCTTGCGCACCCGCACATCGTTCAGTGGCGCCTGACGGGTATTGAAGGCGTAGTAGTAGGTGCCGAGCTGATCCGGGGTGTAGACCTCATTCGGGATCTGCTGCTTCAGCTTGTCGTACTGCTCCTTGGGGAAGGATTCGGTGATATGCAGATCGCCAGCCAGGTAGCGGTTGGTGGCCGCGCTCTCCTGATTGATCGGCATAAAGATCACCTTGGTCAATACGGTATGGGCCCGATCCCAGTAATAAGGGTTGGGGGTCAGCTCCAGCTTCTCGTTGACCACCCGGTTGTTCAGCACAAAGGCACCGTTACCCACCAGTTTGCCGGGTTGGGTCCACTGGTTGCCGTACTGCTCGATGCTGGCTTGATGGAGCGGCGACAGGCTGGGGTGGCTCAGCAGGTTCAGGAAGTAGGGCACCGGCTGGGAGAGGGTCACCTGCAGGGTGTGGTCATCGAGGGCCTTGACCCCCAGCTCGCTGGCAGGCAATTTGCCAGCGACTATCTCGTCCACCTTGTCGAAACGGGCCAGTTGGGCAAACCAGGCGAAGGTGGCCGCCTCTTTCGGGTCGACCAGCTTGCGCCAGCCGTAGACGAAGTCGCCGGCCTTGACCGGATCGCCGTTGGACCAGCGCGCATCCGGGCGCAGATGGAAGGTAAAGAACTGGTTGCCCTTGTTCTCCCAGCTGGCCGCCACCCCGGCAACCGGTTTGCCATCCGGCCCCTGGGTCAGCAGCCCCTCGAACAGATCCCGCAGTACCTGCAACTCCGGCAGGCCGACCAGCTTGAGCGGGCTCAGGCTCGCAGGTTCATCCTTGAGGTGGCGAACGACAATCTGCTCGGCGGCGAGTTGTGTTCCGGCGGGAATATCGGCAGCCTGGACAGCAGCACAGCCCAGCAGGGCCAGCAAGGGGCTCCATCCTTTCATGGGTCGGATCCTTCAAATAGTGTGAAGCGGGGAGAAAACTCGGCGAGAAAATATCGCCGACAGATGGGAAATCATGATATCCCGTTTGCTGGTCTGACCGCCAGCATTCGACTCTCACTCCCAATCGGGGTAGAAGATCGTTCCCGGCGTCTGTGCAGTTCAATGTGGTGAGGAGTGTCAAACGATGAAAGCATGGTTATTGCTGGCCTGTGTGTTGAGCCAGGGTGCCTGGGCGTTGGCCCCGTGCCAGAGCGATACGGCGGTGGGCAACTGGTGCGAGATCGGCATCGATGCCTTGCACCCGACTCAGGGGGGCGTCGGCCAGATCCAGGTCGATGAGACCCAGGCCACATTGGCGGGCATGAGCGCAAAGCAGCTCGACAAGTTGATGAAAAAGAAAGAGATCCCCGTGGTTATTGCGCCGGATGGCAGCTACTGGCTGGTGGACAGACACCATCTCACCAAGGCGCTGTGGCAGCAGGGCGTCAAGGATGCGCGGGTCAAGGTGATTGGTCGTCTGCAGGACAAAGCCAACTTCTGGAGCCAGATGCAGAACAACCACTGGGCCTGGCTCAAGGATGAGAAGGGGCAACCACTGACCCCGGAGCAGTTGCCGACCAGTATCGACAAGCTGCCTGATTACCCCTATCGCACCCTCGCCGGACTGCTGCAGAATGCGGGCTACTTTCGCAAGGACAAACAGATCTATTTCGTCGAGTTTGCCTGGGCCAGCTGGCTCGGCAAGCAGATGCAATGGATGCCGGTGGACAGCGCCAATCTGGCGGCCCGCCTGCAACAGGCCAAACGGCTCGCCTGCGGCAGCGATGCCAGTGACTTGCCCGGTTATCCCGGCAAGCAGTGCAGCCTCAACCAGTCCAAAAGCGCGCAATGAGTGGATGTGCGATGACGGCATCCAGAGCATGCCGGAGATAAAAGAGGGCGACCCCGG